>DATKUS010000037.1:0-18659 GCA_035530535.1 Bacteroidales bacterium | reverse complement strand
TGATCCATAGGCTATTTTTTTAGATATTCGTTTGACACCCGGATTATTATATGACCTGTCAAGTCTCACAAGGTTTGTTATGCCGTCATGCCTTATAGTGACAATCCCCCTGCAGTTAGCCTTTTTCAACCGATAAGACTTTGTTAGGTTGTCATACGGTATCCTTCTTATGCCAATCTTAACCTCAGCATCGGTTACAACTGATCCCTTATGCTCATCGATCCTGAGGAGCAGATCAGTCTGGTTGTCAATTACTGATAACTGAATGTTGGGGACCGATAAAAATTCAAGATCAATTTTATCCCTGTCGATAAATGCTTTAAGGTAGTTGCCAGGGCCGAGTTTTCCGGTGTATTCCGAACCTGTAGGGAAAGAATCGACCTTGGTGTAAAAGATATCTTTACCATAATCCAATGTTCCTTTCCGCACAATTCTGAGTGCCTGCCGGTCAGAGACTGAATAAAAATATGTATAGGGACTTGTAGTACGGCTTTTTACCAGATCCTGGGCGTTGACAGAAAAGCCAATGATTAAACCCAGGAAAACAAATATTGATCTTGACATAATCGGGATTTCTTAGTCATGGGATGATTGTAAATTTATAAAGAAATCCTTTAAAAAATAATCATTTGGAAAGATGTTATGAGGTTCCTATTACACCTCTTTTCAGAAAATAGTAATTGGATTTTAATGGGAGTAAACGGCCACCGGAAGATTCAGGGTAGGCAGATCCGGTTTTTGAGAAGCATATAGAATTTCAGACAGATCTTCATAATCAACCTTGTAACCTTCATTTTTCAGCGATGTCACAAACTCACCGTGGCTGCGGTTCTGCCGGTAATCGGGCTCACGGCGGGGATGACGAAGATATTTTTCAAACAATCCGGGATCCTCACCGATATTGAGAACCGCATGATAGACCAGCCGTTTTTCACGCCTATGCATTGATGACCCCAGAATTTTACGGTTGCCAATGGTTATGTCTGATATCCCTTTGGATACGGGGGTCCTTACTCCAAGATCGGTAAGAGCGTCCATTATCATCGCGTTGACCTCTCCGAAAAATTCCTTTGAGGGTCTCATGTAATAGAATTCACGCGCAACGGTAATAACGGCCATCCGGGGCGTCAGTACCACCGCCTCTCCACCGGTAGGACGCTTAGTGACTGCAATTTTATCAGCAATAACATTCTCCGCTATCAGTGACATCTCAGGTGAATTGCTCTGCCCAAGGACAATATAAGTGTCATCGGGCCGCCATACAAGCATACCGTCTCCTGTGCCGCTGAAAAGTGCGGCATCGGGGAGGTCATAAGGTCTTACCTGAATGTTCATTATGATTTAATCAGCCTTTGTGTACAGGCTTGCCCACAGCATCTGATCCTGCCTCCAGGAAGACTTCTGAAATTGTCGGGTGGGCATGCATTGTACGTGCAACGTCCCACACGGTGCTTTCAACTGCCATGTAGGCAGATGCCTCGCTGATCAGGTCTGTTGCATTGTGCGCGATTATCTGCACGCCAAGCACTTCGCCGTATTTTGGCTCGGAGAGTATTCTCAGGATGCCTTCCGACTGACCCTCGGTGAGGGCTTTGCCGTTTGCAGACAGCGGAAATTCATTGACTTTGTATTCCGTCCTCCCGGCCGTAAGCTGCTGCTCAGTCTTGCCTATCTGCGCCAGTTCGGGTTCAGTATAAACAGTAAGAGGAACCCTTTCCGTCTCCATTGTCTCTGTGATTCCGAGAATATGGTTTACCGCTGCCAGCGCCTGCGCTGAGGCAGCATGGGCATATATGCTCCTGCCGTTGACATCTCCTACCGCATAAACACCCTTAACGCTTGTCATGAAATGTTCATCGGTGATATAAAAGCTGTCGGCAGAATCAGGTTTAAGTGATCCTGTTGGTTTAATTCCCTTCCGCGGCATGCAGTTCACAATGCCATCATAATCATCAACATTCAATGCATCATAACCTGCTGTGCCTTCAATGATCTTTATCTTCATCGACTCAAGCTTGCGGGAGATGAAGTTGTCCATATAGTCATCAAGTGCCGGGAAGATCTTTTCTGCTGTCTTCAGAAGGGTTACATCCTTGCCAATCAACGTAAGCAACTGAGACACCTCAGCCGCCACCGGGCCTTCACCTGCAACAAGCAGTTTCTGAGGTATCTCCTTCATTGAAAAGAAGCTTTCAAGGTTCAGGATCTTATTTTCAGGGATCTTGAACGGTAATGGCCTGGGGTATGAGCCTGTGGCGATTATTATATTCTTTGCTGTCAGGTTACGGTTGTCAACCACCACCGTGGATTCACCCTCAATTGATGCTGTTCCTGTTATGATCTCAACATTGTACTTCTTCAGAAGAAACTCCACGCCCTTTGTAAGCCGGCGGACTATACGTTCAGACCTTTTTACACCCTTCTCCCAGTTGAAGGATAGTGTTTTTGGATCTATGCCCTCAACACCGAAGTCAGCCGCCATCGATAACCGCGAGAAATATTTTGCACTTTCGAGCATTGCCTTGGAGGGTATGCATCCCCAGTTGAGGCACATGCCACCAACATGCTTCTTCTCTATCAGTGCTGTCTTCAGACCGGCCTGTCCTGCCCTTATCCCGGCGACATATCCTGCCGGGCCTGCTCCAATTATAATCAGATCGTAGTCCATTTTTGTCCAGTTTTTGATTTACCTCATTATCAGTGACAGAGGATCGGCTATTCCCGCAGCCACATCAAGAAGAAACTCCGTAGCGCCGGCGCCGTCAACAATCCGGTGGTCAACAGAGAGGGAGAGAGGCATTACGTTGCCAACCTTTATTTCACCGTTCTCTACCACCGGCTTCTGGTAGATCCGTCCCAATCCAAGTATTCCGCTCTGAGGGTAGTTTATCACGGGTACTCCGAACCAGCCGCCAAGGGCACCATAGTTGGTGATAGTAAAAGTGCCATCCTTCATGTCATCGAGGGTCAGTTTACGGTCGCGCGATTTAACTGCTATCTCAGACAGGGCCTTACTGAGCTCCCTGATACTAAGGGTATCAGCATTCCGTATTACCGGAACAACCAGTCCGTCAGGGGTACTCACGGCAATGCCTATATTGTAGTAATTCTTATAGATGATATTCCCTTTTTCCTGGTCCATTTCGGAGTTCAGGTCACGGTGGCGTTTCAGCGCTGCAACAACGGCCTTGATCACAAACGGGAGGTAGGTAAGGTTAATATCCTCCTTTTTAAACTCCTCCTTGTATTTTGCCCTGGCAGCCACCAGTGCAGATACTTCAGGCTCCTCGAAGAGGGTCATATGCGCCGTGCTCTGTTTTGAGCGAAGCATGTTTTTGGCAATTGACTTGCGCATCTGGCTCATCGGAACCACCTCAACAAGGTCACCGCTAACCTTTTGTGCAGAAGCCACTGACGGTGCATCTTTGGCAGATACCGAAGGACCGTGGAAGTTCTGAATATCACTCTTCATTATCCGTCCTGCGGGACCTGTCCCTGTGACGAGATTTATATCGATGTTCATATCGCGTGCCATAGCCCTTGCCACCGGTGTTGCCAGTACCTTGCGCACTCCGCCTTTTTCTGCAGCAGGCCTGACTTCAGTTCCTTCTTCGCTGGCAGGGAGGAATGCGTTATTGGATGCAACCTCGAGCGTTCCCACAACGCCGGCACCTTTCTCTTCAACCATTTCTATCTCCGGTGCATTCGCTTCTGTACCGGCTTCTCCGGCTATCTCAATCTCCACCAGGGTCTCACCCACGTGAACGATTTCACCAACTTTGCCATAGCGAGCAGCAATAGCACCTTCGCGAGGAGATGGTATGTCAGTCACTACCTTATCGGTTTCCATCTTTACAAGAGGTTGTCCCACCTTCACGGCGGTACCCTTGTCGACATACCATTCAATCACGATGCCCTCAGTGAGGCCTTCGCCTATATCAGGGAATTTAAAAATATATCTCATCGGTTCAGAATTTTACTGTTCTTTCAATCTCATAGAAGATCTTCTCAGGTGTGATCATATAGTGATGTTCACCGTGCGGGTAGGGGACTATCACATCAAAAGCGGTGACACGTTTCGGTGGGGCCTCGAGGTGGAGGAAGGCCTCATCATTGGCCAGGGCCATTATCTCTGAACCCACGCCGAAGCTGCGGGGTTCCTCGCCTACAAAGATGACTCTTCCGGTCTTTTTGATGGAGGCTGTAACAGTCTCTTTGTCAAGCGGATATATAGTTCTAAGGTCTATCAGTTCAACCGAGTATCCTGCCTCTTTCGCCATCATCATCGCCTTCTGCACTTCGCGTATCATTGCGCCATAGGCTACAACGGTCACGTCGGTGCCCTGGGCAAGAACTTTGGCTTTGCCGATAGGCACTGAGAATTTTTCTTCACTTACTTCCTGTTTGATAGCACGGTATATACGCTTTGGCTCAAGGAAGAGAACAGGGTCATCACTCTCAATGGCAGAGATAAGAAGACCCTTTGCATCATGGGGTGTTGAAGGCACTACCACTTTCAGTCCCGGTATATGTGCGAACATTGACTCCATACTCTCAGAGTGATGCTCAAGTGCGTTTATGCCACCGCCGTAGGGGAGGCGTATGACCATTGGTACTTTATGTCTTCCACGCGAACGGTTGTGCATCCGCGATACATGTGATATGATCTGGTTGAATGCAGGATATATGAAACCGCAGAACTGCATCTCAACCACAGGACGCAGTCCTGCCACGGCCATCCCTACTGCTGTGCCAACAATGCCTGACTCTGCCAGGGGCGAGTCAAAAACACGTTCAACGCCGTGTTTCTTCTGTAACCCTTCCGTGACTCTGAAGACACCTCCCTCAAAGCCTACGTCCTCGCCGTAAACAACAACGTTTTTGTCTTCAGTCAGTTTGATGTCAAGTGCGTCATTGATGGCATTGACAATATTCATTGCTTTCATTTGCGTGCGTTTTTCCATTGTAAGAATTTCTCATGCTCTATCTGCTGATCACGAAGATCCTGAGGCATTTCAGCGTACATGTATTTGAAGACATCCTCTAGCGGGTACTGAACACTCTCTTCGGTCTCAACAAACTGACGGTCAATCTCTTTCTTGTATTCCTCAGTTATCCTCTCTTCTTCGGCGTCTGTCCACAGTTTCTTCTTCTGAAGGAAAAGTTTCATACGGCGCAGCGGGTCTTTAAGATCCCATTCCTTTTCCTCCTCCGTTGTGCGGTATTTTGTGGGGTCATCTGAGGTAGTGTGCGCTCCCTTACGGTATGTGACTGCTTCGATAAGCACTGCCTGGCTCTCTTTACGGGCATATTCATGGGCATACCTGAAGGCTGCCAGCATTGCGAAGATGTCATTGCCGTCCACCTTCAGTCCTTTTATTCCGTAGGCCTTTGATTTAATGGCCATGTTAAGACTTGCCGTCTGCATTTTCACAGGCACTGAGATGGCATACTGGTTGTTCTGGACGACAAATACCACCGGTACTTTCCATACGCCTGCGAAATTAAGCGCTTCGTGGAAGTCGCCTTCCGAGGTGCCACCATCACCTACAAAAGCGAAGGCCACTTCATCTTTTTTCTGATATTTTGCAGCGTATCCTATGCCTGCTGCATGAATCAGCTGTGATGCTATCGGGACGGAGAAGGGGAGGACATGATTTGCCTCAGTGAACCTGAGCCCTTCTTCAAACCCCATATTGAACATGAATATCTCCTTCATTGTCACTCCTTTGGCGAGCCAGGCTCCCAGCTCACGAAAAGCGGGCACCAGCCAGTCGTCTTGCCTGAGGACTGCGCCCGCAGCAACACCTATAGCCTCCTGCCCGTAGTTGGGCGGGTATGTGTAAAGTCTTCCCTGGCGTTGATATGAGACGATCATGAAATCAAGAGTACGGACGAATAGCATATCTTTATAGAGTTTAAGCAGTTCCTCATCAGTGAGCTGCGGCATCCACTCCTTATTGATAACCTTGCCGTTGTTATCTATTACCTGTAACATCGTGTTGTCACCAGGGTTAAATTGATCGAACATGTTATATTTTGTTTAACGTTTCTGAAATAAAAGACAAACAAAAAAGGAATTTGTTCAGAAATCAATTTAGACCCGCACATGAAAGGCCCTTTCGGGCTAATGTGAAGAAATGTTAATATTCAATTTAAGAGGATTATTTATCTTAAATTAGCTTCATAAAGTCAGACATTAATATAATACCTAACAAAAGCACTATGAGAAACCTCTTTAAAATTACATTGTTTTTTTCACTGGTGATCATGATATCATGCCAGAAAAAAAGCGGTGATGAACTTTCATTGCCATTTGAGAAATACGAACTTGACAACGGGCTGAATGTCATCCTGCATGAAGATAAGTCGGACCCGATTGTTTCTGTAGCAATCTACTATCATGTGGGCTCAAACCGTGAGGTGCCTGGCCGTACAGGCTTTGCCCATCTCTTTGAACACATGATGTTCCAGCAGAGCGAGAACGTTCCTGAAGATCAGTATTTCAGACTGATACAGAGCGCCGGCGGAACCCTCAACGGTTCAACCAACCAGGACAGGACAAACTATTTTGAGACTGTCCCGAAGAATGCACTTGAGATGGTTCTCTGGATGGAGTCTGACCGTATGGGGTACCTTTCAAATACTATCACCAGGCAGGCTTTAGCTGTACAGCAGAATGTGGTGCAGAACGAGAAGAGGCAAAACTATGATAACAGACCATACGGGCATTCTTCAACGGTGATGGCGAGGGCGATGTTCCCGGCAGGCCATCCCTACAGATGGACAACAATAGGTGAGATTGAAGACCTGTTCAATGCAACCGTTGACGACGTCAAGGAGTTTCACGGTCGTTTTTATGTCCCCAACAATGCCACTCTTTCAATAGCGGGTGACTTTGATCCGGTTAAGGTTAAGGAGCTTGTTCAGAAATATTTCGGCGAAATACCTTCAGGTCCTGCTATTGAAAAGCTGGAGCCTATGCCCGTAACGCTTGCAGAGACAAAGAAACTGTACCACGAGGACAACTTCGCCAATGCGCCTCAGTACACCATGACATTTCCGACACCTGAGAGATATTCAAAAGATTCATACTCACTTTCAGTACTGGCTGAAATTCTCGGTGGCGGCAAAAAGTCGCCTATGTACAGCGTACTGGTGAAAGAGAAGAAGCTGACCTCCAATGTCAGAGTAAGCGACAGGGCTCAGGAACTTGCAGGTATGTTCAGTATATCAGTAACGGCCAACCCGGGAGTGACGCTCTCGGAGGTTGAAAAGGGTATAAATGAAGCTTTTGCACGGTTTGAAACTGACGGCTTCACCGAGAAGGACCTTGAACGCATAAAGGCAGGTCAGGAGACTGACTTTTACAATATGATAAGCAGCGTCAGCGGAAAGTCTTTCAGGCTTGCCGAGTATGATATTTTTGCAGGGGACCCGGGGTTCTACAAGAAGGACATGGCCGGCATGCTGGCAGTCACTGCTGCTGATGTGAATGATGTTTATAACAGATATATCAAGGGCAAGAATTACGTTGCCACAAGCTTTGTGCCGAAGGGCAAGCTTGACCTTGCCGCAGAAGGTTCAGTAAATGCCGGCATTGTTGAGGAAAACATCCTCACGGCCACTGAGGTAAAGATCGAAGCAGGTGCAGCTGAGGAGATACAGAAGACCCCGGCCTCATTTGACCGTTCTGTGCAACCGCCACTCGGACCTGAGGTGTCTGTAACCGTTCCGGCGGTATGGACCGCCTCTCTTTCGAACGGAATGAAAATCTACGGTATCGGGCATAACGAGGTGCCGCTTGTTCAGTATAACATCGTCATCAAAGGCGGACATATGCTTGATGACATTAATGCTCCCGGCGTTGCCAACATGGTTGCCGTGATGCTTAATGAAGGAACAGAAAATATGACTCCTGAAGAGCTTGAAGAGGCTATTGAAATGCTTGGCGCAATGATAAGAGTATCTGCCAGCGACGAAGATATTACGGTCAGCGTGAACACCCTGGCACGTAATTTTGAAAAGACTCTTGCCATTGTTGAGGAGATGCTTCTGAAACCCCGCTGGGATTCGCTTTCCTTTGAACTTGCAAAAACGAGAATGCTTAATGGCATCAGGCGCAATGCCACAGATCCGACCTACCTCGGTTCAATGGCGCTTTCAAAACTGGTTCTGGGTGAGGATAATATTTACTCCACGGATGTCAACGGAACTCTTGAGAGTGTCAGCGCAATGACCATCGATGACCTGAAGGCCTTCTATGAGAAGAACTTCTCTCCGTCAGTGTCGAATTTCCTGGTAGTTGGATCAGTTGACCAGGCAAGGGTGGAAAAGGCGCTTGCAGGCCTCAACTCAGGCTGGGCCTCAAAAGAAGTTGCTTTGCCTACTTTCACTTTCCCGCAGGGTCCGGAAAAGTCAGCAGTCTATTTTGTTGACGTTCCCGGAGCAAAACAGTCAAACATTTATATAGGATGTCTTGCAATGCCGCGCGGTGACCCCGACTTCAGTGCAGCTACCGTGGCCAATTATAAGCTGGGAGGCTCATTCAACGGTTATGTGAACCTGGTCCTCAGGGAAGAGAAAGGCTTTACCTATGGTGCACGGACAAGCATCTCAGGGCAGAAAAACGTTGGTACATTTAGAGCAAGTTCGGCAGTTCGCTCAACTGCCACACTTAAGTCAGCTGAGATCTTCAGGGATCTGATGGCAAACTACCGTGCAGGCGTTTCCCAGAGTGATGTCGACTTTACAAAGGATGCTCTGCTAAAGGGCAATGCTTTGAGATTTGAGACACAGCGTGCGTTGCTCGGGATCCTTAATAACATGGCATTTTACGGGTTGCCGGCTGACTATATAAGCCAGGAGGAAAACTATATAAAGAACCTTACCGTTGAGGAAGTCAATGCCCAGGTCCAAAAGTATATTGATCCGATGAAAATGTACTATGTTGTTGCAGGAGATGCCGCAACACAGATGAAAGAGCTTAAAAAGCTCGGATTTGGTGAGCCGATTCTGATAAAATAATATTAAGAAAATATGAAAAGAGTATTTGGTTTTTTAATGATTGTTTTGCTGGTTCTGTTTGCAGGATGCAGTAAAAAAGAAAAGTCCTCATTGTCAATTCCTTATGAGACTTATAAACTTAACAACGGTCTTACCGTGATACTTAATGAGGATAAATCTGATCCTATAACCTCGCTGGTAATTCTCTATCACGTGGGATCAAGCAGGGAGGTTCCTGGTAAGACCGGCTTTGCCCATCTGTTTGAGCATATGATGTTCCAGCGTTCCGAGAATGTAGGAGAGGACCAGTTCTTTAAATATATTGAAGGAGCAGGGGGCACCCTCAACGGGTTTACGAGCTTTGACCAGACAATATATTTCGAGGTAGTTCCCAGGAATGCACTTGAAATGGCCATGTGGCTTGAGTCTGACCGTATGGGTTACCTGATAAACACCGTCACTCCCCAGTCCTTTGCACTGCAGCAGAATGTGGTTCAGAATGAGAAGAGAGAGGGTGTTGACAACAGACCTTATGGATTTACTGACTACATTATTCTGAAAAACCTCTATCCTGTGGGTCACCCATACAGCTGGGATGTTATTGGAGAGATGGAAGATCTTGCAAATGCAACAGTGGAAGACATTAAGGAATTTCATCAGAAATTTTATGTTCCCAACAATGCGACACTGGTAGTGTCGGGTGATTATGAAGTGGAGGAGGTCAAGACGCTGATAGAGAAATACTTCGGAGAGATTCCTGCCGGGGCCGAACTTCAGGATCCGGAGCCGATGAATATTACCGTGGATGAGACAAAGAAACTCTTTCATGAAGACAACTTTGCCCGTGCACCCCAGTACACTATGGTTTTTCCGACCAACCAGCAGTTCACAAAAGACTCATATTCACTTGATGTTCTTGCACAACTGCTGGGTCAGGGAAAGAAATCACCACTCTATAAGGTATTGGTGAAGGAGAAGAAGCTTACCTCAAATGTCAGATCATATAACCAGTCGCAGGAGCTTACCGGTGATTTCCAGATTAGCATTACCGCGAACCCTATGACAAGCCTCGACGATGTTGAAAAGGCTATTTTTGAGTCATTTACAAGATTCGAGACTGACAAGTTTACGGAGAAGGACCTTGAAAGGATAAAAGCAAGCCTGGAGACTGATTTTTACAGGACTATCAGCAGTGTCATGTACAAATCGTTCATGCTGGCAATGTACAGTGAGTTTGCGGGATCCCCTGACTTCATGGTCAAACAGCTTGAAATGATGAAGGGAGTTACCATGGATGATGTATGGGATGTCTATAACCGTTATATCAAAGACAAGCACTATGTTGCAACCAGCTTCGTCCCAAAAGGCCAGACAGATCTTATAGCTGAAGGTTCAGTCAATGCTGGAATCATCGAAGAGGATATTACCAAAGCCACCAAGGTGGATGTTGCCGCCTCAGGAGAAGAGGTGATAGAGAAGACACCCAGTAAGATCGACAGGTCAGTAGCACCTGTGCCGGGACCGGATCCTTCGCTCACCCTGCCACAGGTATGGCAGACGGAGGCAGGCAACGGCATGAAGATATATGGCATTGAACAGCATGAGCTGCCGCTCATAACCTATTCCATAGTAATAAAAGGCGGACATATGCTCGATGATATAAGCAAGCCGGGAGTGGCAAGATTCACAGCACAGATGCTGAATGAAGGAACAAAAAACAAGACTCCTGAGGAACTTGAGGAGGAAATACAGCTTCTGGGTTCAAATATCAGCGTAAGGGGAGGTGAAGAGAACATCACTGTCTCTGTCAGCGCCCTTGCCAGGAACTTTGAGAAAACACTGGCGCTGGTTGAGGAGATGCTCCTCGAGCCTCGCTGGGACGAAGAGCAGTTCTCACTGAACAAGACACGCACTGTCAATAACCTGAAGCGTAACCTGGCAGATCCCAATTACCTGGCCAGAATGACTTCCAAAAAGCTGATGCTGGGGACGGAAAATATTTTCTCCACAGATGTCAGTGGCACCGTTGAGAGTGTAGAGGCTATCACCATGGATGACCTGAAAGGATTTTATGAAAAGAATCTCTCACCTTCGGTAGCTGGTTTCCTGGTTGTGGGAGATATTGACCAGGCAAGGGTTGAGAAAGCTCTTGCAGGCCTCAATGAACGCTGGATCGAAAAAGAAGTTGCCATGCCTGCGTTCACATTCCACCAGGTACCTGAAAAGGCATCACTTCATTTTGTTGATGTTCCGGGAGCCAAACAGTCAGTGATCAGTATAGGCAACCTGTCGCTGAAACGTGATGATCCTGATTTTTACAAGGCTGATGTGGCTAACTACATGCTTGGGGGCGGCGCCAGTGCGCGCTTATTTATGGTTCTCAGGGAAGAGAAAGGCTTCACTTATGGCGCCTACTCTTTCTTCAATGGTCAGAAGAGCTACGGGACATTTAACGCAAGCTCTGCAGTGCGTTCCGATGCTACCCTCGAATCGGTTCAGCTCTTTAAGGATATCATGCTTGAATACAGGGCAGGCGTTCCGCAGGAATATGTTGACTTTACCAAAGGATCACTGTTGAAAATGAATGCTCTGCGTTTTGAGACCATTGAGGCCAAGCTGGGTATGCTCAATACCATGACATTTTACGGTTTGCCCATGGATTATGTCAGGCAGGAAGAGGATTATCTGCGTGGACTTACTGTGGAGCAGGTCAATGAGACCGTACAAAAGTATATTGATCCCATGCGGATGTATTATGTTGTGGTAGGTGATGCTGCCACGCAGTTTAAAGGACTGACAAAGGCAGGACTGGGCGAGCCTATACTTGAATAGTTTAAAAGTTCCCGGGTTTCAGGTTCCAGAGTAAAATTTAATCCTGAAACCTTGGGACATTGAAACTCTGAAACATTTTTTTATCTTTACGCAGCCATAAAAAAGACGCACTCTGGTGCGTCTTTTTCTGCCCGGATGGTAGGGGTGAGCGTTGATAAAACACCCGGTGGGTGTTTTTAGCGAGCAGCCAGCCTGTAGGGATGGCCATTCCACTATCCGGTATACAAAAGATATTATCTTTACACTGTCATTCGCCCGGATGGTGGAATGGTAGACACGCTGGACTTAAAATCCAGTGGCCATTGCGGCTGTGCGGGTTCAAGTCCCGCTCCGGGTACCAAATCAGAGTGAGAGTGAGAGTGAGAGCGAGAAGCTCGAACGACCACTCTCGTTCTGATTTCTCAAAACTCACTCTCACACTACTTTCCTTCAGCGAGAGCGATCACTCTCGCTTTGTTTCCTCACTCTCGCCCACACACTCACACTTTATCTTTTTGTTTCAAGGAGAACCATTACCTTATACGTTTTCACACTCTCACACTCTCACTTTTTTCCTATCTTTATCTTCAGTCTCGTTTTATAGCATAATATCATACTAATTTAAGTTTTGACTTAATTATGTTCGATTTTCAAAAATTGGAAGTCTATCAAAAAGCAAAGAATTTCAATAAACAGATTTCAAGACTTTTGATAAATGAGAATTTTGATCGGGTAACAAATGATCAATTACGGAGAGCGTCATTTAGTATTATGCTTAATATTGCTGAGGGCTGCTCACGTTTCAGCAACAAGGACAGAAAAAATTTTATGGTGGTCGCCAGAGTAAGTGCATTCGAATGTGCGGCGATTCTTGAATATCTTTATGAAGTATCTGAATTAGACAAGGATGCCTATGCCAATTATGTTAAAAGTCTGGAAGAAATATCAAAAATGCTTTTTGGCCTGATCCGTGGTTTGGATAAAAAATTATGAGAGCGTGAGCGAGCACTCTCACACTGTTTTTCCGCTAAGCGGAAATTCGTCACTTCATTCCTTTCTCCAAAACGAGTTTTTCTGAGAAGATGCAACCAGGGATCTTCTTTTTGGCCGGTTAGTTTTTCATTCTTCTGTTTGACCAATGGATTATATTAATGTGATTAGAACTGAAATGTCACGTTTTTACCGGCATAAACGTGACATTTTATATATTTGCATTATACAATTTAAAAGATGAAAATAACTGATATAGTTGTTAATAGGATAAATAGGTTCAAATCCGGATATGTTTTCACCTATGATGATTTTGATATACCGGTGGATAAATCAGAAGCTCTTAAAAAAGCCTTAAGCCGACTGGTAGCTTCAGGAAAGATAGTTCGTCTTTCGAAGGGCCAGTTTTATAAACCAGAAATATCTGATTTTGGAACTCTCCGACCTTCTGAGTACCAGGTAGTGAAGGATATGCTCGAAGATGAGCAAAAGATAATTGGATACCTGACTGGTGTTAGTGCCTTAAATAAACTTGGCTTGACAACTCAATTATCAAACACAATCCAGATCGGCACTAACATCGATAGGAAACCGATGAAAAGGGGTAAATACAATATCCGGTTTATACAGCAGAAGAATACAATAACTAAAGACAATATTTATCTGTTACAAATACTTGATTCGATCAGATTTATAAACAGAATCCCGGATTCAGATATTACAAAATCCTGCATAATGATAATTGCTTTGATAAAAGATCTTTTTGAAACCGATCGCATCTTAATTGCGAAATATGCCCTTAAATATAGCCCTGGAACCAGAGCATTAACAGGAGCCATTCTTGATAATGTTTCTAAGACAGAAATAACTACCCAATTATTAGCATCATTAAATCCGGTTACCGTTTACGTTTTTAACATCAGAAATGAGGTATTGGCAAACAAACAAAAATGGAGAATATCATGACACTTCACGAAGATAAAGATGCATTCAGGGATGCAATCCGGGCAGCAAGTGATTATCTCGGGATCAGAGATGTCTATGTTGAGAAAGATTATTGGGTCACATACATTCTTGAAAGGTTGTCTCGATCACCTAATTCCAAGAATGTTGTCTTTAAGGGAGGGACATCATTATCGAAAGCATATAACCTTATAGAAAGGTTTTCCGAGGACGTTGATCTGGCAATACTAAAGTCAGTAGATCAGACAGAAACACAGGTCAGAAACATGATACGGTCCATAGAGAAAGAAATAACTTCAGGATTCGAAGAAGTGAACTTAGATGGAATAACAAGCAAACAAAAAAACTTCAGAAAAACAGCATTCAATTATGAAAGAGGAATATCATCTGATCTGAAATCCGGAATTCAGGAAAAACTAATTCTTGAAATAAACTCTTTTGCTAATCCCGTTCCATTTGAAACCAAAGCAGTGAATTCCATGATTGCACAGTTTCTAATCGAAACCGAAAATGAGAAGGCCATCGCAAAGTACACTCTTGAACCATTTGAATTAAATGTACTTGCACCCTATTCAACACTTATTGAGAAAATACTTTCTTTGATCAGATTATCATTCTACGAGAACGTAATTGAAAGATTAAAATCTAAAATCAGACACTTCTATGATATTTATGTTTTGTGTGAATGTTTTCCATGCAAGGATTATATAGCTTCAAAAGAGTTTAAAAAAGACTTCGTCAGAATGTATGCTGAAGATAAAACAAGGTTTGATGATCCTGATAACTGGCTTAAAGCATCATATAACGAATCGCCAATTTTTGCATCTTTTGATGAGATCTGGAGTAAAGTTAAAGGGACTTATGAAACTGATTTCAAGTTATTGGTACATGGGAATTTTCCGGACGCCGGTCAGGTATCAAAGCAGATGATAATATTAATTGAATTTCTCCGTTAAGTTGTTTATTTACAATGCAATCTCATCAATTTTAATATCAAAAAGTCTTTCAGTTGGTTGCAACTTTTGTCCGTTGGGGGTACCAAAACAGAGCGAGTGTAAGAGCGAGAGCGAACACACTCGTTCTGTTTTCTCACTCTCACTCTCCCACTCACACTTCCTGGTGGCACGTCTGACTTCCTGTAAAATTCCATGAGGTGATCCTCCCCTGATTTTTACCCATCAAATAACCGTTCACTTTTTTTGCTTACATTTATTCTTAACCAACTATACCAATAACATGAAAACCGGGATTGCTTATTTTATTTTTTTGATAGTGATTTTCGCAGGATGTCAGAATAACTATTATACATCAAAAGATTATCTGACAGTTTTGAAGATTGACTCTCATGTGCACATTAACAGCGACAGGGGATACTTTGAGGACCAGGCAATAAAAGACAATTTCAGGCTGATCACACTTAATGTTGACCATTCTGATTCAACCGGGGTCAAACGACAACTTGATTATGCGCTTATATCAACAAAGAGGTATCCCGGGAAGGTCTTTTATGCGGCCACTTTTCATTTTGATACTGCAGGATGGGAAGCTGATGAGTGGAGTACAAATGTCATCTCTCAACTGAATAGTAATATCCCGGGTGGGGCAGTTTCGGTCAAAATCTGGAAAAACATCGGAATGACCGAGAGAGACAGAAATGGCAGGTTTATCATGATTAATGACCCTTTGCTTGAACCGGTCATCGATTTCATTATAAGCAAGAATTTATCAATTACCGGCCATCTTGGTGAACCCCGTAACTGCTGGCTCCCTCTGAATGAAATGACTGTCATCGGTGATAGCAGTTACTTTTCTCAAAATCCACAGTATCATATGTTCCTTCATCCTGAATACCCATCATATGAAGATCAGATAAATGCGCGTGATAATATGCTTGAGAAACATCCGGACCTGAAATTTATAGGGTGCCACCTGGGAAGCCTGGAATGGAATGTTGATGAACTTGCCAAAAGGCTTGATAAATTTCCGAATATGACGGTTGAAATGGCTGCCCGTATTTGCCATCTGCAATACCAGTCAGCAAAGGATCGCGAAAGGGTCCGGGATTTTTGTATTAAGTATCAGGACAGGCTCCTTTATGGTACTGACCTTGAAGATAATGGAAGCAGTAATCGCGAAGAGCTTGTAGAACAATTAAGTGAAACCTGGCTTGATGATTGGAAATATTTTACTTCAAATGATGAAATGACCTCAAAATTGTTCAAAGGCAAGTTTGAAGGACTTCAACTTCCTAAAGAGGTGATAAACAAGATATACAGGGAAAATGCAATCAAATGGTATAATCTCCTTGTTAAATAAGTATATAAAGTAACAAGTTGTCATGAACTTATATTTTTAAAAAGCTAAAAACTCAAATTTTGACTGGCCGGATTTTAGGGAAACCTACAGTTCCATCTATTCATTAAATAACTTTTATCTTATTTAGAATATTTCGTAAATTTGTTTTAACCTGAAATGAGAGATAAAAAGTTTAAAACATAACATTTTAAATAACCTTTTCACCTATGAAATTGTTTTTCCCACAAATTAAGAAAGCAGGGCTGTTCTTATTATTAATAACAGCCTTCACAAGCGTTTACGGGCAAATATCCGTAAAAGGCAAAATTATCTCGGCAGAGGATAACCTGAGCATGCCAGAAGTCTATATCCTGATTAAAGGAACCAATCAGGGTGTTGTATCAGGATCTGACGGTACTTATAATATTACTGTCAGGAGTGCTGAAGATGTTCTGGTGTTTCGTTTTATCGGTTATGTCACACAGGAAATAACCGTCAGTAATAAAAACACTATTGATGTCATTATGGTACCTGAAATTAAATCGCTCGAAAGTGTTGTGGTGATGGGATACAGTACGAAAAAACGAAATGAAATTACGAGTGCGGTAACTACGCTTTCTTCTGATAAAATGATGGATGTTACTGCCAATGACATCGGAACCATGCTCCAGGGAAAAGTATCAGGTATCCAGGTCATCAATAGTTCCGGAGCACCAGGAGCAAGTTCTGAAATCCGGATCAGGGGAATATCTTCTTTCAGTGCACCGCAGGGTCCCCTCTATGTCGTGGATGGAATTATAGGCGGAACGTTTGATCCCAATGATGTTGAGACTTTAACTGTTCTTAAAGATGCAGGTGCAACGGGAATGTATGGATCACAGGCAAATGGAGGTGTTATAGTTGTTACGACCAAAAAAGCTAAGTCTGTTAAACCCAGTTTCGAGTTCAAGGTAGTCAGCGGATTCCGCAAAGCTGATCATGGAAATGTAAGGATGATGGACAGTAAAACTTTATATGCTTATCATCGCGAGTATTTCCGTGACCCCCAGAAATTTGTTGTGGATGACAGAAAATTCAAAGCTGCAAGACCTCTGTCGTTGCTTGATGTTAATACAGATTGGTTATCTGAAACCTTTAAACCGGCCCTGCTACAAAACTATTTTTTATCTTCTTCGGGCAAAAGTGATAAGCTCTCATATTATCTGGGAGCCAGTTATTACGATGAAGGAGGCACCTTTATAAATTCCAATTATAAACGAGCCAACCTCAGGGCAAATACAACCTATAAATTCTCCGACAGAGTTACCCTGACTAACAACATTAATATAAGCGGATCAAAAAATGTTGGCACAGATTATATGAATATTTATTATGCATACTCCAGCATGCCCTGGGATAACCCTTATGATGAGAATGGCAAGGCCCGGAGTTTCAAAACTGCTGAAGGTATATGGTCCAAAGACAAAATCAACCCGATCCAGGCAGCAGAAAATTCTGAGCTTAGCAATAAGTCTTTAAGTATTGATTACGATATAGACTTAAGCATGAATATCCTGAAGTGGTTGACATTTTCCACATCAAACAGATTAAGTGGTTATTTTAGTATGGATAAAACTTATTATTCAAAATCAGCAGATAATCTTTCATATTTTGGATCAGGTTATGTGAGATCTCAAAGCAGTTTTAACTATAGCGGCATAACAACGAATCTATTGAAATTTAATGTTGAAGGAGCTAGTCATTCCATAAGCGGATTGATCGGATTTGAAGCCCAGGGTGGGAACGATGATTATATCTCCGGGTCGGGTATGGGAATCCCTGAAGGACTGAGAGTTCCATCGGTTGCCTCTGGTCAGTACCTTATAAGCGGTTCACCAACCAGCTCCGTAATGCAATCATTAATTTCGCAGGTGAACTATAATTACTCAGAAAAATATTTTCTGTCTGCTTCTTACCGGATAGATCAGTCCTCGCAGTTCGCACCAAATAAAAGAACTGCAAAGTTCCCCAGTATATCTGCAGCATGGTTAATCAATAATGAAGATTTTGTTAAAAACTTCTCGGCACTTTCAAATCTTAAACTTAAGGTCAGCTGGGGTAAAACAGGGATGAAAGATATTGGTCCGTATCGCTACATGGAAATGTTCAGTTTTTCTTCACAATATGATGGTCTGCCGTCAGCAGTTCCGACTCAAATGGCAAATCCTGACCTCACATGGGAGCAGACGGATCAGCTAAATGCAGGTCTTGAGATCGGATTGTTCAAAAGAATAGATATTGAAGTTGATCTTTACAGAAACATGACCAAAGATCTGTTAGTTGAACGGGCACTGCCGCCTTCCGGCGGTTTCAGAACTCAATGGCAAAACATTGGTAAAGACATGAATAGCGGGGTAGAGTTAAGCCTGACAGCTGCCGTCATTAAAACCAGCGATTTCGACTGGTCAGTGGATTTCTCTGTTGGCTATAATAAGAATAAATTGTCGGGATTTGGAAATGATACAATCCTGACCTCGAACTCTTATGGTGTGACCCAGGTATACCATAATGGATCGTCTCTTTATTCATGGTACGCAAAAGAATTTTACGGTATC
>DATKUS010000036.1:0-4685 GCA_035530535.1 Bacteroidales bacterium | reverse complement strand
GGTGGGTTGCAGGAGACAAGCAGTGATAAAACCGGCAATAACAGGATAAGGTGCTTCATGAGATTCATCAGATTATTTTATTGTTAAATTTATGTGTTTTTAGATTACAGAACAAGAATAAAATCACCAGCGAGGACGACTAAAATTTAATCACAAACCAGCAGTAATGAAAACCGCAGGATCTACTTTTTATCTTCTTCAAACCATTTTAATGCTGTTTTTCTTGAATTCATGCACGCATGAAAAAGTCATTTCACTGCGTTCACTTCTGATAGAAATGACAGACCGTGAAGCCATAACACGCTTTCCTAACCCATCCTACAAGCTCATACAGCAGAGCTCTTATGACCGCAACAGCATATCGCCTGACAGTGCCGGGTGGTTTGCAAATAATGATTATACACATTTCATCCGTGAAGAAGAAAATGAAAGCAGGCTTGAGTATGTAATGTTTGAGGCTGACGGACCGGGAGCTGTTGTAAGATGGTGGATGACTTTCGGAAATGAAAATGCCCTTGGTTCCTACATCAGGGTATATTTCGACGGTGATCCGGTTCCTGTCCTGGAAGGCATGGCTCCTGCTCTCGTCGGTGGCGGACAGCTGGCACCATCACCCCTGAGCGCTGCGGTGTCTCCCCTGACTAAACCACAGCGCCAGGGGTATAATCTGTACCTTCCCCTTCCGTTTGGCAGGAGCTGTAAAATCACCCTCTCAAACAGTAATGTTGTGATCACTCCCGAAAGGCGTACACCATCAATATATTACAGCATCAGTGCCAGGCTATATGAAAAGGGCACCAGGGTGGTCTCACTGACACCTGATATGCTTTCCGCCGACAGTCTGACCATAGCAGAGTGCTCCACTATACTGACAGGCACAAAAGTCCCGGACACCAGGTCTGACAGGAGAAGCTCAACAGCAGGCCGGTACCCCCCGGGAGCAGCCTGTTCTTTCAGGATTAATGAGAGAAACAGGGCAGTGGAGAGTCTTACATTACGGCTTGACGCTACTGATACAGTCTCTGCCCTGCGAAATACACGCGTCAGGATATCCTTCGATGGTCATGAGACTGTTGATATCCCGGCCGGGAATTTCTTCGGAACAGGTTACGCGATTAATCCTTACCGCACTCTCTTCAGCAGTACAGATGCAAGCGGCAGCATGGTCTTCAGACGTCTCATGCCTTTCAGGGAGGCTTTTACCCTAACCTTTTTAAATGAAAGCAGTGACACCATTGGTATTGAGGCAGTCATCAAAACTACCCCTTACAGGTGGGACAGGTATTCCATGTATTTCGGGGCATCGTGGCATGAATACCGTGACATGGAGACCGCAGGATCTGAGAACACGGGAGGTAGCGGGAAACATTATGACCTGACCTTTGTCGGCATAGAGGGAACAGGGGTTTATGCAGGCGATGCTGTCACTGTATTCAACACTGCTGATGCATGGTGGGGCGAAGGTGATGAAAAGATTTATGTTGATAATGAAATCTTTCCTTCGTCAATAGGCACGGGGACAGAAGATTATTACGGGTATGCCTAGTGCAGGCCTGAGCCTTTCTCCCACCCGTTCATCTCACAACCCACTGGAGAGGGCAATTTCTTCCCCGGAATGACCGTGAACATGAGATACAGGGTTCTCGACGCCATACCATTTGAAAAGCATATCAGGTCAGACATCGAATTATGGCACTGGGTCAAAACAAAGATTGACTACGGACTTACAACTTACTATTATGTCTATCCGGAATATACTATTGACCTTCACCGGAAGGCAATGCCAGTTCCGATACAGTAGCGTATCTCCAGACCTTCAGAAAAAGCCTGAGAATAAACATCACCTGAGTTGCAATAAAGAAGAGGAATATCCATAATCCCTTCTCAGGAATTGAGCTGGCAGTAAATGTAATTATCAGCCACAGGAATATCAGATTCACAATAAAGATTATCAACACCGCCAGGTATGAAGTAATAAACCTGACACGGAGAGAGGCGAATCCGGCTCCCAGTGCTTTGAAAACCTTCCGTGTACCGGTTGATGCCACCCAGATGCGTGAATGATCAGCGACCAGAAACCAAAGAGGTAATCCCAGCGCCCATATATAAACCATTACCTTTGAGACCGTTATTACCGAAAGGGGATCATCAGTGACAGCACTCGTTATGCCAGCCGGAATGCCAATAATGACAACGGCCCAGACGACAATTACCAGGAACATAATAATGCCTATCCCGAGATAAGTGATAAAATTATGTGCCGACGATTTCAAAAAGGATGAAACCTTGAAGCTCCCGTACGCAGTAGTAAATCTTGCGAATAGTCCTCCTGCAAAAAATGTATAAAGCAGAAATCCGGCTATCAGAAGTAAAAATCCCCCATATGTTGCAGAGGCCAATAAGTTGCCGAATGCCGGTCCCATGTCTCCCGTAAGACCGATGTCAAAACCATTGAGAAGGCGGTCAGCAGCAAAGCTTTTGCTGAAGATCATCTTTAATCCCAGTTTGAGAGGCATGGCCACGAATAGTATCATAACAAGGGTAATGATCCACATGGTAATCAGAAGCTTATATGATAAGGCCGACTTAACAGCTCCTTTTCTTAATATTGAAAGTAATTTCATCTCCTGAGGATTAAATGGTGATCATTGATATAAGCAGTTGTATCAGGGTGACATATTTGGTCATCATACGCCGGGAGGCCGGAAAGTCATCATCCCTGCCCCATGAATTGTTAATACGGTTTACATCCATGTCAATCTTGTTCTCCGGATCAATCTTTGCCCACGAGACCTTACGGGTGCCCTCATATTCAAAATCCCTGTACTTCGCTTTGCCATCCCAGTATTCCATCACCTCATCTCCGTCATCAAAACCCACCAGAACTTCAACGGGAAGCATCACTTCGCCGCTCCTCTCAATTCTTATCGAAGCTTTGTAAAGGGTATCAGCTTTACGGTCGCTTCTGGCAAAAGTAACCGTGTCTCCCTCAATAATACCCGAGTAGCCTGTTATCCTGCTGTTTGAGACGTTAAGCACCTTATAGTCGCATGTACCGCTTCCGTAAAGCACCTGGTCAAAGTACCAGTTCATATCATCACCTAACCTGTTGCCATGTTCTCTTCTGACAACCTCATTTACTACTGCAATGAAATCGCGTCCTGAAGGGTGCCTGAAAGACCACCTCCTGTAATACTCCCTGAACACATTGTTCATGGTCTCAGTGCCGATGATACCCTCAAGTGTGTGCAGCCATACCGCCGTCTTCTGATAAGACATCATGCCGTAAGTCCCGTGAGGATACATCCATGAGGGAAGGTCATTGGTGGCTACCGACCTGCTTGGCGAGGTGATATAAGATGATCTGCCGAGATCAGTGTCAGAAGCTTTCAGAAATGGCAGACGTACCATCCCGTAACCATCACCGTAATAATGATCAACTATTCGCTGTTCCCAGTATGAGTTTACACCCTCATCGAGCCACGGCTCTTCAAACTCATTACTGGCAAGGATGCCCATAAAATAGGCATGACCGAACTCATGAATGGTCACCATCTCAGGCATTTTTAAAAACCCCGGAACCATTCCTGCACCCGATGAAGTGAATAATGTGGTGTACTCCATCCCCCCGGCACCGGCTCCTGTCACAGGAGGATCGACAAAAGTCAGGTGAGGCCAGGGGTAAGAACCCACATTTGCATCAAGGTACTCAAGACCGAACTTTACTGCTTCGATCTGTTTGTCACTGATCTTCAGTCCATTTTTTGTGGTAAGAAGAATGATGTCAACACCTCTCCATTTATCCGTAACAACTTTGTAACCGGGCCAGGCAGTCCATGCAAAGTCAACAATATCTTCAGCCCGCCAGACTACTTTCTTTGTGCTGTCGCCATTATCTGTCTCCTCAATCATGACGCCTCCCGAGCCGGCAACATAATCCGAAGGCATTGTCATTGAAACGTTATAGACTGAATGGTTGGCGTAAAACTCCGAATTGGGATGGAACTGATGACAGTTCCACCCGTCAGACTCTCTCTGACGCATTCCGGCAGTCTCATACACGCCAAACTTCGGGAACCACTGCGCTACAAAATAAAAATCCCCGGCGAAGCCTGTCCTTACTATCGGTGAAGGCAGCTTCGACTCAAATGAGATATTCAGCCTGAGTGTATCGCCCGGAGCCACAGGCTGAAGTAGCATGATCTGCAATACTGTCTTATCATAAATATTACCGTCATCGGGTGAGATAAATTTCATCAGTGAGCTCAGATCACTCCCGTTACTATCTGTTATTGATCTGATCTTTATCCATCCCCAACCCTCATCACCTGCAGCAGACCAGTGGCCTGAACCTGCAAATGATGTTTTCGTGCTGCTGAAGGCATTCAGGTACATATGCAGCATGGCATCCGGAACAGCCACAGAAGAAGTATTAACCCACCATGCCATCATTTCTCCCGAAACTGTGTGACCTGAGGTGTTGAGTGAACCTCTGATATCATACCCTGTTACCCTTGGGCTTAAAGGTCTGTCGAATATAACCTGCCCCTTCACCGTAAGAAATAGTGTCAGAATTAACAGCAGGACGGATACTCTTTTCATTTTCGTTGTTTAGTGAGAGAAAGAGTTAAAGGTAAAGTAAAAAACAGGTAATAATTGCTATTGCACATATTTCAATTTTTGTG
>DATKUS010000035.1:0-2427 GCA_035530535.1 Bacteroidales bacterium | reverse complement strand
AATCAGACAAAAGGAAGAGGTTGTCATCATGGGCAAGGGTTCTTACTTTTTCTGAGATGGCGCCAAGGATTCCCATGACGTGTATTGTCCTTTGCTGAACCAGGGCTGATACATAGAGCCTGTGACCGTTTTCAAAGAGGTCATCTATCTTTCTCATCACTTTGCCAAGTCCTGCAACAAGGGCAGCTTCCAGGGCCGTGACAGTTGCAGCGTCAGACTTTTGAGGCAGGAACCTGAAATCATCCACTGCTTTTCTCCATATCTGACCGGGCACATCAGTCTTTCCTTTGCTGAGTTTTAAAAGGACGGCTCCCACTCCTCCCTTGTCTTTGTTGGCAAAGTCATCAACAGTCAGTCCGCAGCTTTCATAAATGGTCACCCCTTCACGCGCAAGGGCTTTCAGGTCCGACTCAAATCCGTTCTTAATGCTGAATATCTTATTGGCATACTCCTGTAGAACTTCGTAATCACTTAGCTTTTTACGATCCTCATTGCTGAGCTGCCTGAACTTCTCTCCAAATATCAGCCCTGCCACATCCATTATCTCCCTGCGTATATCCCAGTTCCGATTATCATCAAGACGTGATGCCACATAAGATGATATCCATGTTTTGAGTTTACTGTCAGAGGCCACCTGGTACAATATCTCATCAACGGCATTTCCAAGAAGCATCTCATGCTCCAGTTCAATTTCATACCCCGCAGGGATGTCTATCTCGCGGGCAAAAGCCCTTATTATTCTCTGGAAGAAAGAATCAATGGTTCCCACGGTGAACCGTGAGTAATCCTGAAGTATGTTTCGCAGTGCCTGGGGGGCATTTTTTCTTATGTTTTTTTCAGCGGCGGCCCTGTCAGGGAAGAGGTCAGGGAAATTCCTTACCAGGTAATCAATGAACTCATGCTCAGCTTTTATTCCATCTTCGGAGCCAAGATCATGGAGGCGCAACAGGATTCTGCTCTTCATCTCCGCCGCGGCCGAGTTAGTGAATGTCACGGCAAGAATTCTCCGGTAAGAGGCGGGGTCATGCAAAACCCTGGAGAGATAAAATCCGGTCAGCGCATGGGTCTTGCCTGACCCTGCCGATGTACTGTATCTGAACAACTTAGCCTGCCGATTCATATTTTTAAATATAGCCAAAATAAGCGTACAGGAGTCTCATATACTGACGGAGTTTTCAACATATTAAGTTAAACAGCTACCTTTGCGGCGTGAAAAAGAAAGTGGTAGTAGGGCTCTCGGGTGGCGTTGACTCAAGTGTAGCTGCATATATCCTGAAGCAGCAGGGGTATGATGTGGAAGGACTCTTCATGGTCAACTGGCATGATCACAGGGGTTTGCTTAAGGGCGACTGTCCTTTTGACGAGGATATCACCTTTGCCGAAATGGTGGCAAAGCGTCTGGGCATAAAGCTGCGTACCGTGGACCTTAGTGTTGAGTACAGGGCAAGGGTGGTTGATTATATGTTTGACGAGTATGCCCGCGGACGTACTCCCAATCCTGATGTGCTCTGCAACCGTGAGATAAAGTTTGACTCCTTTGTCCGTGAGGCTCTCAAATACGGTGCTGACCACACAGCCACCGGCCATTACTGCCGGAAAGAGGTCATTGACATTGACGGAAGGCCTGTTTCACGATTGCTTGCCGGTCTGGATCACAATAAGGACCAGAGTTATTTTCTGTGCCAGGTAAGTCAGAAACAGCTGGATAACGTGTTATTCCCTATAGGGTCCCTGACGAAACCCGAGGTCAGGAAAATTGCTACGGAACTTGGGCTGGCCACAGCAGAGCGAAAAGACTCGCAGGGTATCTGCTTTGTAGGTAAGGTTGACCTGCCCGTGTTCCTCCAGCAGAAACTCGAGGCAAAAACCGGCAGGGTCATAAACTTAAACACAGGTTTTACATTCAGAAAATGGGCACCGGGACTGCCGGACCCGCATGCGGAAACTTCCCTTCTGACGGAGATGTCAGCTCCTTATAATCCCGGTCCGGGCGACGGGCAGACAATAGGCAAACATTCAGGGGCGCACTTTTTTACGGTAGGACAACGCAAGGGACTGAATATCGGGGGATTCAAAGAACCGCTTTTTGTGATCTCCACCGATGTGGATGAAAATATTGTGTATGTTGGTGAAGGACAGTCACATCCCGGACTTCACCGGAAAGGATTGTTTATCAGGAATCATGAGACTCACTGGATCAGGCCTGACATGGCCATGGTCATTGGGGAGTGTCGTGATTATCTTGTCAGGATACGTTATCGTCAGCCGCTGCAGAAGGCAAGAGTTTTTGCACGTGAGGAGGGCTATTTCATCATATTTGACAAACTTCAGAGAGGCATCACACCAGGGCAGTTTGCGGCGTGGTATGACGGTGAGGAACTCCTGGGTTCAGGGGTGATCAACGTATGAGCCATCCCGGAGGGATGA
>DATKUS010000034.1:0-12910 GCA_035530535.1 Bacteroidales bacterium | reverse complement strand
TAAATATTACCTTGGTAACAAGATCAAGGTTGGTGCCGCTGATCGCTAAGTTTACGTTGGGTTTTGCACTTGTCGGTGCGAATGAGGAGAATACCGGGTCAATTATGGTAAGAGCCGGTCCGTTAACCTCCTTTGTTGCCTTTGTAATAAATTTAACAACGCCTGAAACAGCATCATCAGGTACTGTTACCAGTATCTGTGTTGCGGTGCCGCCTGCTTTAATTGTCCCCTGTTTATCACCACCAAACATAACCTTGTCAACCAGGTCGAGATTTGTGCCTGTTACTGTTATGTCCGCACCATTTTTGACAGTGGTTGGCGTGACGGATACAGTGGGAACAATCAATACCAGTTCAGCCTCCGATTCAATCTTCACTCCTGAGGCAGGTGTCATGGTGACAATGCCGTC
The DNA here is from genome assembly GCA_035530535.1 of Bacteroidales bacterium. Lineage (GTDB taxonomy): Bacteria > Bacteroidota > Bacteroidia > Bacteroidales > VadinHA17 > SR-FBR-E99. The sequence goes on along the minus strand of DATKUS010000034.1, from coordinate 12,501 downwards.
TTTTGTGTCATCCGGAACCACCAGCACGATCTGGGTGGCTGTCTTGCTTACAAAGGTTGTAACATCCTTCGTGCCTCCCAGTGTTACCATCTCGGTAAGATCAAGGTCAGTACCTGTTATCGTCAGGTTTGTACCTGCCTTTACCGGGTTGGGTAAAATGGTTGTGAAAACCGGCAGTGTCACTGTAAGGTTGGTGGCAGAATAAACAATGATAGGCTCTTCTGCAGCATTTGACACGGCAATTTTCCCTGTCTGGGCTGCAGCAGGCACAATCACTTTTATCTGAGTACGGCTCTGGCTTTCGAAGTCAGCTTCGGCAACCGCAATGCGGTCTGTAAAGATAACCTCGCCAACCAGGTTAAGATAATCACCCGTTATAGTAAGCTCCTGACCCGGTTTAATTGTTGCAGGCGTGAAACTTGCTATTGAAATAGGTTCTGAAAAACCTATCGGTGTTTTGGTGGTGATATCGCCGTCAGGCGTCTTCAGAACTACCAGTCCCGGAACAGCCTCCTGCGGTACTGTCAGTGTAAGCAGGCTGGGTGTCTTATTGGTGAATGTGGAAATTGAAATACCTTCCGGCAGGATCACCTCAGTCACCTTATCAAGGTTATATCCTATGAATTTCAGTTCGGCTCCCCTGGCGATGGGCATAGGCCCAAAGCTCTTGAGAACCACTTTGGTATCAGGCACTTCATCCTCGCACGAGGTAAGGAAGAGTCCCGCACTTACTACACACATTGTCGCGAATAGTAGTGCCCATTTGCTGTATTTAATGAATCTTGTTTGCATCTTCATGTTATTATAGGGTGTAAGCAACTACTTTGCAGGGACAACACGTATGTTATCTATACATATATGTGGAGTGCAGTCTGTACCTTCAACACCTCCGTTCCAGACGAAGAAGGTAAGGCCTCTGAGCATCTCCTTCGTCAGCGCATTGGCACATGTACCACCTGTACCGGTGTATTTGAAATCCCTGAGCGGAAGGGTGACGGTTATCCATCCGTCTGTTTTAAAAGTTCCGCTGTCCTTCCACGGTATCCAGAGTCCCCTTGGTACAGCAACATCGCCGATATAGCCGTTTGTGCCGCTGACAGAGTAAGGTGTAAAGATCATCTGCAGTGCCGATGAGCTCCACGGCTCAACCACGAAACATTCGAACTTGATGACAGCATCTTCAATTTCACCGTTATAGAAAGGAGCATCCGGTCTTCCGTTTGAGCTGGGCCAGAGGTCGAAGCTGAAGTCATCCTCACCCCAGGAAGCACCTACAGCGCCTGCCATGGCTCCCTGGAATCTGACATAATTCCCTGAAACCCCTGTGGGATTTGCATTTCCAATTTTTCCCGAACGCCAGCCGCCTGCAGCGGTCAGAACATCAAAATCAAGCACGATATTTCTGTCATCGCGGAACCAGAAAGTTGACCTGGTGCTGCCATATATCGATCTTACCTGTATCGGCCCTACCCCTGCACCCTGAGGCACAAGTACCTGGATCTCATTGATGCTGACGCTTTGAATAATGCCTTCGAGATTTCCAGGGAAGAACACTTTCAAAGGCGAGTTCGGGTCGTCAATGAAGAAGTTACCCTTTATAACGGCTGTCTCACCATCACCAACATACTCACAGAGGAGGCTGCTGACGAACGGCGCCGGTACATCAACTCCGAACGGAACTTTGAGTGTGTCAATCTTGTTGCTGTTGATAAGGAACATCATGTTGGTCACTGTTACAGGTATTACATTAGGAACAGTAACAATAATTGATGTTGGGGTTACGAAGCTGAAGTTCACGAATGCTTTCTGGTCATTGAACCATATCTCGTCAACATTCTCCAGGTTCTTACCCATGATGGCGACGGTGCTTCCCATAAAGGCATGGGTGACCAGCGAATCGGATTTAGCTGCCTCGGTAATCCTTATATAGGATATCTCCGGCATAACACCGACCGGCTCATCAGTATTCTCGCATGCCTGGAATAGCAAGCCGGTGAAAAGGATTACCAGCAACAGTGCTGCTGCGGATACTCCTGAAGTTATTTTTATTTTACTTTTCATCTTTTATGATCTTTAGAGTTTACCGCATTAATATCCTATTGTGCCGAAGTCAAACTCAACCGGTTCTTCCAGGAGATGCTTGTTCATGCTGATATCAACATCGGGGAACGGCAGGTTGAACTTACTGTCATCCGTGAGGTTAGCCTTGAAGGAATTGAGTGTCACGGCATCCTGGGCTACTTCGTCCCTGTAGTACTCCTTCAGGTTGTTGTAGGTACCTCTCTCCTGCCTGTTTATCCATTGTTTGGCCAGGGTAGGATTATAGTAGTGAAGACGTACAAAATCATACCAGTTGTCACCTTCGCATGCCAGTTCAAGCCTTCTCTCATTAAATATTTTCTCAAAGGTAAGTGATGTCTCCAGAGTGGCATTGGATATTGCTCTTTTGCGAACGAGGTTAAAGACTCTCAGGGCCTCAGGATCGCTGGTTGAAGCCTGGTTTCCCAGCTCGGCCTCGGCATAGATGAGATAGATATCAGCAAGGCGGATGATATGTGTAGAAAGGCTTGTGGCCATCCTCAGTGAAGCAGATCCGTATTCGGCCTTATGATCTTCAGTATTCCCTACGATATGCTTCACACAGTTTGCCCCGGTGCCTACGCCAAAGGTAGCGCCTGCAACATTGTTCTCGTCGTCCCATGTGGCAGTGAATCCGCCCTTGTCTCTCCAGAAGTAGGGGTAGAAATCGCTGTACATCATCATGGTCGCTTTGCGCCTGACATCAGTGTTAACACGTACTTTGCTGCTGGCAGTATCACCGAAAAGACGCTCCAGATCGATTGTCGGGCCAACCCATGTGCCCCATGAATCTGCAAGTCCGGTGAAGTTGTTCAGAGCAAGGTCGCTTTGCTCGGTGTTCTGTGATGTCCACTGGTCAGAAGCAACCCAATGCCATGAAAGAAGATTTTCAGCATTGCGGTTACCCGTTGAGATGCGGAACAGGTTGGCGTATACCGGCTCAAGCGTTGCTCCGCTCTCATTAATGACCAGTCCGGCATACTGCTTAGCCTTGTCAAGGTCTGCCTGATTGCGGGTGCCTTCCTGGCCCCATCCTGATCTTGTAAGATATACTTTCGACAACAGGGCATAAGCAGAATACTGATCTATACGACCGGGCTGGCTATGTGCCGGAAGAAGTGTGACGGCCTTGTCAAGGGTCCGTATGATATATTCATACACATCTTCAACCCTGTTTCTCCTGAGTTCATTGGCAGTGCCGGCGCCGATAATATCACTGTTGCTGTGAATGATCGGGACGGCACCCCAGCCGCGTACCAGGTAAAAGTAAGCCATTGCCTTCCATACCATTGCTTCACCTGTGACGGTGTTTTTAGTTGTCTGACTTACGTCAGGACCGGCTTTAGTGGCGATATTCTCTATTACGGCATTGCAGTGACCGTTGACAAGCCACAGAGAGTTGGAGGCATCAGCCAGCTGACTGTTTGACGATGTCAGGATAAATGCCTGGTATACGTCATCAGTACTGTAATATATGTTACCGGCCATGACATCACCTATCTTTACCCAGCCACGCTGGAAGTCATACCATGGGGCATTATAGAGCACGTTTGCCGCCTGAAAACACTGTTCATCGGTTTTATAAAAACTGTCAACCGTATAAGTGTCTTCCGTCGGGCGATTGAGGAATTCCTCACAGGCACCGGCAGTCACTAAGATCAATGCGAGTGCCAATATTCGTCTGAATTTCAATATATTCTTCATATCCATCACTTTTCAATAATTAAAACGTAAAGTTCAGTCCGAATGTATAGACACGAGCCGCAGGATAGCGGCCGTTATCCATGCCAAATACATTGTCATTGGTCTGGCTTGCTCCTACTTCCGGATCCAGTCCGGAATATTTCGTAAAGGTCAACAGATTCTGTACGTTCACATATACTTTCATATTGTCTATGCTGGCCTTGCGTGTCAGTGTTCTGGGCAGGTTGTAGCCCAGTGAGACGTTCTTGACCCTCACATATGAACCGTCCTCTATATACCTGTCTGATATGCGGGCATTCTCATTCGGATCGCCGGCCACGGCACGCGGAATGGTGGTACCGGGATTTCCAACCCGTACATTGTCTATGTCATCAAACCAGTTGTTAATCGTAGTACCAGATGCATTGACGAAAGGATAAACTTTATTCGGATCAATGGCCACAAGCTGAGCGCGGTCGACAGCCGAAGAGAGCTGGTTTGACCACATGGTGTTCATATTGGTCAGGGTCCTGCCCACATAGTTCATAAGCTTGTTGCCTACTGAACCGTTCAGGTACACCGAAAGCTCAAAATTACTGTATGAGAATATGTTATTGAAGCCGAACGAGAATTTTGGCAGCGGAGAACCGATGCTTGTCCTGTCAAATTCATCGATCACACCGTCAGGTGTGCCGTCAGGACCTGAGAGGTCCTTAAATTTAAGGTCACCAGGCCATACTGTGCTGCGTTTGAAGTTGCCATCAGCAGGATAGGCCTTCGGTTTCGGGCTGGTAAGGATATCATCTTCATTCTGATATATCCCGGCAACCTGGTAACCGTAGAAATTATATAGAGGATCACCCAGTTCAGTCAAACTGACAAGGTCGGTCCACTGGCCATATCCCTCTATATGCGCTGCCGGAGTTCCCGTGAGGCCCAGCAGCTTGTTCCTGTTGAGAGTGAACTGAAGGTCGTTCTCCCATGTGAATTTTCCAACAACCGGACGGGTATTAAGTGAAATCTCAATACCCCTGTTTTCTATTTCCCCAAAGTTCCCCATGGGTGGATTAAGACGTATTGAGACGTTACCGCTGGTTCCCATGTATGAGGGGAGCTGCATATCCATCAGCATAGCTGTAGATGTCTTGAGGTACATATCAACAACAAGGGTAATACGGTTCTGAATGAATCCCATATCGAGACCAACATTTATCTGTTCCTGCTTTTCCCATGTGATATAAGGGTTTGCAATATTGGTCTGTCTGAATCCCATGCCCAGGTTTGACGGCATCTTGCCAATTGCGGCACCCCAGCGGTAGCCGCCTATGTTCTGGTTTCCGGTCTGTCCCCAGCCTGCACGTATCTTTAGGTCGTTCATAACTTCCGAGATCCCCTGCATGAAAGGTTCCTGTGATATTCTCCATGATCCTGATACTGCATGGAACGGAGCCCATCTGTTTTTAGGACCGAAGTTTGATGATCCGTCATAACGGAAGGTGTATGTGAGGTAGTATTTACTGCTCAGGGAGTAGTTTGCGCGGGCAAAGAATGACGCCATGGCAGCGCTGCCATGCCCGGACCCGATCTGCATGCTTGTGGGATCACCCAGACCCGGTTCCTGAATATCGTTGCTCGTCAGCCCACTGGAGGTGCCACTCAGGTATTCCCATCTCGACTCTGACACTTCCTGTCCCACCATAGCAGTTATGTTATGGTTGCCCAGCTGGGTATTATAGGTCAGGTAGTTTTTTAGCTGCCAGAAGAAGTTCTGGTTATTCTGTTTTCTGACGGTATTGGTATTGTTTATTAAACTTCCGTACTGGTAGGTAGGAGTAAAATGATAAGCGTTTGAGGCTCCCAGTTCTCCACCTATCTCAGTGCGCAGTGTCAACCCTTTGAAAAGAGTAAGATCAGTGTAGAAGTTTGCATTAAGGAGGTTCTTTTTGAGAATGTTTGTCTCATCGAGGGCTTTGGCAATGGGGTTAATAACGCTTGGGGCGCCCTCATATAAAAGACCTGCCCATGTACCGTCGGCATTTCTCACGGGCACATCAGGGGTGGTGCGCATTGCAACACTTATTATACCTTCTGTGCTGTTGTTGAGAGCCAGGTGTTCCTGCGTTCTGGAGAACATGACCTTGGCTCCAAGTTTTAGCCATTTCTTCAGGTCCGAGTCAAGGTTCACGCGTCCCGAATAACGGTTGAAATCTGTTCCCACCATTGTACCATCCTGAGTGAAGTACCCGCCTGACACATAGTATTTGATTTTTTCGTCACCGCCTGAAGCGCTGAGCTGATGGCTCTGCATCGGAGCAGTTCTGTACAGTTCGTTCTGCCAGTCTGTGCCTGGTCCAAGAATTGAGGGATCCTGGAACTCGACCCTGGGGTCGCGGCCGCTGGTCTCTGCTGCCCAGTCCATGCTGTACTGTGCGAACTGGCGCAGGTCCATCACATCAAGACGGGCAATCTGCTGCTGAATGCCATAGTATCCTTCGTAGGTAAATTTAGCCTCACCGGCTTTTCCTCCCTTGGTTGTTATGAGAACAACACCGTTGGCACCTCGTGAACCGTAAATGGCCGTTGCCGAGGCATCCTTCAGAATCTCCATTGTGAGAATATCAGCCGGGTTAATGCCTGCAAGGCCAGAAAAAGCCTGTACAGAACCGTTTCCCAGCCTGTCACCGAGTCCTACATCATGACTGCTCTGGCTTACATTCTGCACCGGTACACCGTCAATCACATACAGCGGTTCAGAAGCTGAAGCCCTGAGACTCCCCTGACCACGAATGCGGATCGATACTGCGGAACCCGGCTGCCCTGATGTGTAAACAGCTGTCACACCGGCAGCTCGTCCCTGTAATGCCTGATCTAGGTTGGCTGTCATGGCACTGGCCAGCTGCTCGCTGGAGACAGATACCGAAGCTCCTGTCAGCTCACTTTTGCGCTGTGTGCCATATCCTACAACGACCACAGCGTCAACTTCCATTTTGGAAAGCTCCATTGTGATCATCATGGGTTCCGATGTGATCGGCACCTCAACAATTTCCATTCCAACAAAAGTAATTACCAAGGTAGTAGCGCCTTCAGGAACTGTAAGGGAAAATTTCCCGCTCAGGTCCGAGGCTGTTCCTATTGTCGTGCCCTTCACTACTATTGAAGCTCCGGGCAACGCAGCGTTATCCTCATCTACCACCGTTCCGGTGATAGTCCTTCCCTGCTGTGCGAAAAGCACACCGGAAGAGGTAACAGCTGCCAGACAAATAAGAAAAAATAGTTTTAAGAGTTTGTTTTGCATAGCTGTACAGTTTTAGGTTTTTAAAGTTAATCCTTCTAATTAGCGTAGCATTGATACTATTTTGTCTGTTTGTTGTAATAATTTGTTAATTCCGGTGATCAGTCCGGTCCGCTTTACTATTCATTGTGTACTTATTACACGAAGATACAATATTAAATAAAGTATTTAAATTACTAAATGCCATCAATGAGTTATTCATTACATAAACTTTGTGAACGATTAATATAATTGTCATTATTTAACATTTTCCGAATTATATCAACCAGATAAAAATTTATACCCATATATTATAATGTATGAGCTGGCGAAACATTTAAGCCTGATTTATAATCGGCAATATTTTGTAAACTTCTCATAATGGCCTTGTAAGCGGCTTCCAAAAAAGTTTTAAACAGCCCTCAGGAAATTATCAGAATCTGTTGTTGATTATTCCATGCTTTTACAATATCTTTGAAAAACATACATTGTACACTAAGGAATTTTTACAGCGTTCCAGATATAATATAATGATATCTCATAAAATAGTCCCCAATATCTCGGTAGACTGTGTAGTATTCGGGTTTGATTTTGAAAAGCTCAACGTCCTGCTGGTCGAAAGAGAATTGAAGGATGAGAAAACGGGAAAAATACTCATCAGTGATCATACCCTGACCGGTTATCACATTTTCGAGGACGAAGATCTTGACAGCGCCGCCAGCCGGATCCTTAAAGGTCTTACCGGGCTTGACAATATCTTTCTTGAACAGTTCGGAGCATTCGGTCAGCTTGACCGCGTTGCCGCCGAGAAGGACCGTTTGTGGCTTAAATATATAAACCAGGGATTTGCCGACAGAATAGTCACAGTGGGGTACCTCGCCCTGATTGACAACACCAAGGTGACCCTGAGACTTAAAGACCGGAATGTTCAATGGGTGCCTGTCAACAAAATCGAAGAGATGGAGCTGGCCTTCGACCATAAATACATCTTCTACGAGGCCCTGAAGGCTCTGCAGAAAAAGGTGAAAGTCGAACCCATCGCTTTTGAGCTTCTCCCCGACTATTTTACCCTTTCACAGCTGCAGAAACTGTACGAAGCGCTTCTGGGAGCATCATTTGACAAACGCAACTTCAGGAAAAAAGTGGCGCAGGTACATTATGTGATACCCCTGAAAAAGAAACAGAAAGGCGTGGCCCACAAACCGGCCCAGTATTTTCTTTTCAGCCGTGAAGTATATGAAAAGACCAGGAAGGGCCGCATCTCATTCATTGTTTAAATTATAGCGAACACCATAAATCTAACCCTGTAAAAACTCCCGAGAATGAATTTACATGTGATTGACCTTGGTATAATCCTCCTCTACCTTGTTGCAACCATATTTATAGGTTACTGGGTTTCAAAGAGGGCCTCAAAAAATATCCAGTCATATTTCCTCGGCGGAAACACCCTCCCATGGTACCTCCTGGGAATATCAAATGCTTCAGGCATGTTTGACATTGCAGGAACCATGCTTCTTGTCTACTGGTTGGCCGTCTACGGTCTGAAAAGCATCTGGATCCCGTGGCTCTGGCCGGTCTTTAACCAGATCTTCCTCATGGTCTTCCTTTCAGCCTGGCTTAGACGCTCCAACGTGATGACAGGGGCCGAATGGATCAGGACACGCTTTGGACAGGGAAAGGCGGCAAACCTGTCACATATAATAGTGGTGCTCTTCGCCCTGGTGAGCGTCATAGGATTCCTCTCCTACGGCTTCAAGGGCATAGGCAAGTTCGCAACCTCATTTCTTCCTGACCTTGTGACAAATGTGGAGTATCTGACAAAACATCCCCAGATCAATGTCAACCTCTATGCATTGATACTGATGGCCATCACCACCTTTTATGTGGTTAAGGGAGGTATGTTCAGCGTTGTGATAACAGAGGTGATACAGTACGGCATTCTGACGATCTCCTCCATTGCCATAGGCATCATAGCGGTTCACCAGGTCGCTCCGGGTGCTCTCGATGCCGTGATTCCGGAAGGATGGAAGAGCATGTGGTTCGGACATACCGTGGGCCTCGACTGGAACAACCTGTCTGCGGCTGCATCTCCGAAACTCCATGCATTCAACGATTGGATAACCAAAGACGGATATAGCATGTTCGGCCTCTTCTTTATCATGATGCTCTTTAAAGGGATCTTCGTGGCTGCAGCAGGCCCTGCTCCAAACTATGACATGCAGCGAGTCCTTGCGACAAAAAGCCCAAAAGAGGCTGCAAAGATGAGTTCGCTGGTGAATGTGGTCCTCAACCCCGCACGTTATTTCATGATAGCAGGTCTGACGATTCTCGCCCTGGTCAATTTTGACAAGCTTTATACCGGATCACTGACATCGCCTGATTTTGAGAGCATCCTCCCGGAGGTGCTGGCAACCTATGTGCCGGTGGGCCTTTTGGGCTTCCTGATGGCAGGACTCCTGGCAGCCTTCATGAGTAACTTTGCAGCCACTGTCAACGCCGCACCTGCTTATATCGTCAATGACATCTACAAACGTTATATCAATCCCAATGCAAGTGAAAAGCGGTACGTCAGAATGAGCTATGCAGCTTCACTGCTCATTGTTATCATTGGAGTTACCGTCGGTTTCTTCGTGACCTCCATCAATAATGTGGTGCTCTGGATCACTGCCGCCCTGTGGGGAGGATATACCGCTCCCAACGTACTGAAGTGGTACTGGTGGCGCTTCAATGGATACGGCTACTTCTGGGGCATGCTGTCAGGAATTGTTGCTGCCCTGGTATTGCCAATGCTGAACCTTGAAATACTTCATCAGAAACCTCTGCTTAACAATTTCAGCATGAACGCCTTCCCGGTCATCCTTCTTATTTCCGCAATAGGAAGCATCCTGGGAACCCTGCTCACGCCGGCTGAAGATGATGAGACTCTTAAAAAATTCTATAAGACAGTGCGCCCCTGGGGCTTCTGGAAACCGATCCATAGAAAAGTCGTCCTTGATGACCCGGCATTTGAGGGCAACAGGGACTTCTGGAGAGACATGTTCAACATCATAATCGGCGTTGCATGGCAGATATCACTTATGGCCTTCCCGGTATTCCTTGTACTGCGCGAATGGACACCATTCTTCGTCTCCACGGGGGTCATGATAGTGACATCGGTAATACTGAAATTCAACTGGTGGAATAAACTGAAAGACTAATATTACTAATCGCAATTATGAAACCCACATGTTTTTCAAACGCAATCTAGGATGAAACTATTTTTCTAAACATGTGGGTTCCATGTGACATATAAAATTCAAATTAATTACACATGAAATACGGATACTTTGATGACGCGAACAGGGAATACGTCATAGATCAGTTCAAAACGCCGTATCCCTGGATCAACTACCTGGGAAACAAGGATTTCTTCTCCATAATTTCGAATACGGCAGGAGGTTACAGCTTCTACAAAGATGCCAGGTTGCGCAGGCTGACACGCTACAGGTACAACAACGTGCCCCTGGATGATGGAGGCAGGTATTTCTATATCAATGATAACGGATCAGTATGGTCTCCGGGATGGAAACCGGTAAAAGCCGAAGTTGACAGTTATTCCTGCCGTCATGGATTGGGATATACTGTCATAAAATCCGAAAAAGACGATCTTGAAGCTGAAATGCTCTTTTTCGTGCCCGTGGATGACACCTGCGAAGTGCAGAAGGTAAGGCTGCTCAACAAAGGCAGCAAACCGAAAAGTTTCAAACTCTTTTCTTTTGTCGAGTGGTGTCTCTGGAATGCTCTTGACGATATGACAAACTTCCAGCGTAATTTCTCAACCGGCCAGGTTGAGGTCGAAGGAAGCGTTATCTATCATAAGACTGAATACCGTGAGCGGCGAAATCATTATGCATTTTATTCTGCCAGTCTTCCGGTGTCCGGTTTTGAGACTGATCGTGAAACTTTTCTGGGGATGTACAACGGGTTTGATCATCCTGACACTGTATTCTCGGGCAATCCTCAGAATTCAGTCGCCCACGGGTGGTCTCCGGTGGCTTCCCATTGCATCGATATCGAACTGCAGCCGGGTGAGGAGAAGAACACTATTTTCGTTCTTGGATATATTGAAAATCCTGATAATGAAAAGTTCTCAGCACCGCAGGTAATAAACAAAGTGCGGGCAAAGGCCATGATGGAAAGGTATGATTCTGCAGAAAAGGTCATGCAGTCACTTGCCCTGTTGAGGAAATATTGGGATGAACAGCTGTCAGTATTTAATGTAAATCATCCTGACCCGCGCCTCTCACGGATGGTCAATATCTGGAACCCGTACCAGTGCATGGTGACATACAACATGTCACGCAGTGCCTCCTATTTTGAATCAGGCATTGGCAGAGGAATGGGATTCCGCGACTCAAACCAGGATCTGGTGGGATATGTGCATATGATCCCCGAACAGTCAAAACAGCGTCTTATAGATATCGCTTCCACACAGTTTGAAGACGGCAGCGCCTATCATCAGTACCAGCCCCTGACAAAAAGAGGTAACGCCGAGATAGGCGGCAACTTCAATGACGACCCTCTCTGGCTCATCTTCGGGGTGGCAGCTTATATTAGGGAGACCGGCAAATGGTCAGTCCTTGATGAGGTCGTCCCTTTCAACAATGACAACACTAATGCCGCAACCCTCTTTGAGCACCTGAAACGCTCATTTGATCATGTGATAAACAACAAAGGCCCACACGGACTGCCACTGATAGGACGTGCCGACTGGAACGACTGTCTTAACCTGAACTGTTTTTCAACCAACCCCGATGAGAGCTTCCAGACAACTGAAAACCAGAAGGGAGGAAAGGCGGAATCAGTATTTATTGCAGCCATGTTCATCCTTTACGGCGGTGATTTTGTAAGAATAGCCCTGAAAAGAGGCGAATCTCAACTGGCATCAGATGCACAGGTGCATATTGATGAAATGGTCAGCATCATTAACAAATACGGATGGGATGGAGAATGGTTCCTCCGTGCTTATGACTACTACGGAAATAAGATAGGGAGCCGTGAAAATGAGGAAGGCAAGATCTTCATAGAGTCACAGGGTATGTGCGTCATGGCAGGTATAGGCCTTGAAGACGGAAGAGCTGTAAAAACGCTTGACTCTGTGAATAAGCGCCTTGCCTGCGATTATGGCATAGTGCTCAATAACCCGGCATTTACGAAATACTATATCCAGATGGGAGAAATATCCAGCTATCCCGAAGGATACAAAGAGAATGCAGGTGTCTTCTGTCATAACAACCCCTGGATAATGATCGCCGAGACCCTCGCCGGCAACGGAGACAGGGCATTCGATTATTATAGAAGGATAACCCCTTCATATCTTGAGGATATAAGCGACCTCCACAAGACCGAGCCGTATGTCTATTCACAGATGGTGGCCGGCAAAGACGCATACAGGCCCGGTGAGGCTAAGAACAGCTGGCTCACAGGAA
>DATKUS010000033.1:0-3189 GCA_035530535.1 Bacteroidales bacterium | reverse complement strand
GCCGTCAGGCATAATTATTGCCACAGCTATTGACCCCTCTGCACAGTTGCCTGATACAGAGAGTGTGGCACTGCCATGATCACCGCTTGCATCCATGGTGAACTCATTGCTAAAGGTTGACTCGAGCACCTGCCTTGAGTAATTCCATGATGATCCAGACTTTTCACCTATACCATAATTCCCAAAATAAAAGTAATTACCTACATCAGGAACAACCCTTAGATTCCATGAGTTTTCATCAGATATTACCCTTATCCTCTTGTCAGCCATTCCTTCAGCCTTCTTTCGAATAACCTCATACTCAAAATTTGCATTTTCCTTTTTCTTCATTTCAGCTTCTATCTGAGCCTGCTTCAACATTTCTGTTTTCTTCTGCATCTCTTCTGCCTTCTTTTGCTGTATTTCAGCTTCTTTTTGCTTTTCCTTCTCCCCGGTTGTTGCCTGCTGCGCCAGCAGAGTACTGTATGGCAACATTGATATTGCAAGTATCAGAGTAATCAGTGGAACCATTTTTTTCATGACCATAGTTATTTAAGTTTCATGATGTAAAATTATGCCATACCCTAATACCTCTGAGTTAACGGGAGGTTAATGTCGCGTTAATCCATATCACATTCCGGAGCAATGTTTATTTTTGCTTCAAACAATATTATGATGAGACGTCATCTACTGCTGATATTATCACTAATTGCCCTCATGCTTTTTATGGCAGTCCAGATATACATGATAAACAGTATATGGAAACAGCAGGAAGAAATCCTGCTGATGAGATATAAAACACTTTCGCGTGAAGGTCTTTCCCTGTTATTGTTAAAGAAGAAGGCCAATGGGTTTGAGAAGGCAATGGATATCAGTGATAAATTTACCGGCTTGGTTACTACGGAGAAACTGCCGGTATTGAATTCCTCTGATGACACGGCTGGATTCAGGAAAAAGGTTCTTGAACAGACATATTCCATTATTGAAAAGAATGAAGCATTATCATCATTCCTCAGGTCATACATCAAAAAAGCAGGCTACGAAAATGACTTCAAAACAGAGGTCTTTATCAGCTATTTCAGTCTCCTTACTTATGATGGTCCTCTCGAGATAGCCAGGATCACTCCTCCTGACATACCCGGGACCATGGTCCTTGTCAACAGCTTCATGCAAGAGCATAATAACTTTGTCATTGATTACAGCTTTCTGATAAACCTCACCAATAAGAAAGAGATGGTATTTCGGGAAGCATTCCTTTCACTGGCACTTATCACGGGAAGCATTCTGATAGTGATAATGGTCTTCGTGATTACCTGGCGCAACCTCATGGAAGAAAAACGGCTTTCAGATCTCAAGACTGATTTCATCAACAACATGACCCATGAGCTTAAGACGCCTCTTTCCACAATCACTGTCGCCGGTCGTACCCTTGAAAAAGAACAGATATTGAATGACCCGACCAGGATACTTGAGACGGCACATCTGATAGGTAAACAAAGTATCCATCTCAATCAGCTCATTAACACCATTCTGGAAGTAAGTCTGCTTGAAAGATCGGAATTTGAGCTTACCCGGCAGGAGGTGAATGTTGATGAGCTGACACATCAGATAGTTGCATCATTCCTCACCTCATGTGACGGATGTGCAGTCATTAAGGAGGAATACAACACCGGAGGAGTTATCGTTTCCCTGGACCTGCTTTATTACACCACTATGGTCAATAACCTGCTTGCCAATGCGGTGAAATATTGCGCAAGCGAACCGGTTATCTGGATTACAACATCTTCAGAAGACAAGAACGTTGCCGTTACTGTGGCTGATAATGGAGTCGGCATTGCACGCGAACATCTTGATCATATTTTTGAGAAGTTTTACCGTATCACGGAGGGTAACATACATAAGACCAAAGGCCTTGGGCTGGGGCTTTATTACGTGAACAGGATTGCCAATGCCCACGGTGGGGAGGTCACTGTCAACAGCAAACCCGGTAAGGGTACAACCTTTAAGATCAGAATACCTCTTTAATAAGAATTATCATATGATGAAAATCCTTCTTGCTGAAGACGATATCGATTTTGGGAACATACTTTCACAGTATGTTTCACTGAGCGGATTCGAGGTGACGCTGGCTCGCAATGGACGTGAAGCCTGGGACCTTTTCAGATCTGACAGGCCAGACATCTGTGTTCTCGATGTCATGATGCCTGAGATGGATGGCTTCACGCTGGCAGAAAAGATGCGCAATGCAGAGCCGGGCATACCGTTTATATTCCTCACTGCAAAAAGCCTGCGTGAGGATATCATCAGAGGGCTAAAACTGGGGGCCGATGATTATATTACCAAACCCTTTGACCCTGAAATGCTTATTCTCAGAATCAATAATATCCTCCGACGGGTTTATGCAACCACTGATGATGAATTCGTCATCTCAAAGACAACGCTTCATTACAACACCCTTGAACTTGTGACCCCGGAGGGGAAGGAGAAACTTACTCTACGCGAGGCGCAATTGCTCAGGCATCTGATCATCAACCGCAACAAGACACTGACACGTGAACAGATCCTCAAAGAGATATGGGGTGAGGACGACTATTTCCTGGGTCGCAGTATGGACGTATTCATCAGCCGTCTCAGAAAATTTCTTTCTTCCGACAATGGTCTCTCATTGCGTACCCTTAGAGGATTGGGTTTCATCCTTGAGGAAACAAGGTATCCGCTTGCCTTATCAGAAATTCAGTAAGATTAACGTCATGTCGCAGGTTCATCTTTCGCCTTAACCTGTAGCGTCCTATCTCCACTGCCCTGCCTGATATGTTTATCAGATTGGCTATCTCCTTGGTCGTAAAATTCATTCTCAGGTAAGAACAGAGCCTTAGGTCATTTGGTGTAAGTGAGGGGTACTTTTCTTTAAGCTTCCTGAAAAACCCTTCCTGTGACAGCTTCAGGTTTTTCATGACATTCTGCCACTCCTCCGTCTGTGAATCAAGCCCATGATCTATTATGCGCTCCATCTCACGAATATATTTCACCGGGAACTTTGATGAATAGGTTTTCAATGATTCAAGTTTTTCATGCAGCTCTCTTAGGATGTCGGTCTTACGTATCAGGTAACGCATGGTGAGCATCAGCTCATAACTTTTGTAGTCCAGTTCACTCTCCAGCCTGTTCTTACCAACTTCATATTCAATCAGCCTCCGGTGACGTTCAAGT
>DATKUS010000032.1:0-5902 GCA_035530535.1 Bacteroidales bacterium | reverse complement strand
GTCAGAAGCCATTCACCGGTTGTGTAATTCAGAGTCGGAAGAACTATCTGGTAAACTGACATCCTTGAATAAGCGGAAAAGTTTTTAGTACGGATAGGAAGTGAGAGAGAGACCCTTCTCTCTTCGAGATAGTTGTAGCTTATTGCTTTCTGTTCCTTATCATATTTTGTATAATTAAGGTCCAGTTGAATATTGGATGGGAGCCGGTATGTCAGGGTCCCTTTTGCTCTTACTCCATAAGCATATTCCCCGGATACCAGAAGGTTGTTTGTTATTCTCAGTGAGGCATTGAGATAAGGCATCAGCGGCCCCGAGGTGACGGAGGAAAGATACTCAATCCCGCCTCCGACGGTGAGGCTTCGTGTCAGCCCGTAATTTACGCTTCCCCTTGAAAAGATGCTTTGAAGTGTATCCTCCACCATGCCTGCACTGGCAGTGTACTCAAGAGTGTTTTTGGGAAGGAAATTAAAGGGTATGTTGATATTCTGTTCACGGACGCGTTCTTCGCCCCACGGACCGTAAAACTTAAGTTTTACCATGGAATTGCCATATACAAGCGGAACCTCGAATGTATAAAAACCGGAGGCATCAGCCTTAACATAGTCAACAAGCACATTATTGACATACAGCTCAACCATCCAGCCAGGTTCAGTATTGTCGCTAAGGGTATAAGACCCGAATGAACGCCTGTAGGTTGTTGGTGTATTGGTTATCTGTACTCCTACCACAGGATTATAAACAGAGGATATGGCATGCGAAATTATTTTGCCGGCCATTACCTGCCGTAACAAGCGATGGTCATTGTTTACATAACGCCACAGATAGTATTGCTGCTTCTCAGTGAAAGCGTCGTTGCTATTATAATTCAGTGATGCCGTTGCCTCTCCTCCGGCGATCATTGCCCCTAATGCAAGGTTCAGCCGCGCCTCTGTCGGCCCGTTGATCTGTTCGGAGGAAAGGGCAGACCAGTCTGCCATGCCAAAGCGGAATTTCGGATAGTCTCTTCCAATAGTGCTGTCTGCCTTTATCTCACCCTTAAGACGTTTAAGGTTGCTACGCATCTCCTCCTGGCGCATCTCACGGATCAACGGCAGCTCAATCTTTGACTCCATGATAACAGACATTGTTCTGAAATTGAATTTGCAGTCAAGCCCGAAAATCTTTCCGAAATAAAGTGATCTCAGATAAAGGCTGGTCTCAGTACGGACCAGGTCTCCCGCGGCCAGATCATATGTGATACCCTGATAAATGATAGTGTTAGCAGTCCTGTCTATAACATAGGTGGCCTCCGGCGAAACAAAGAATCCGGTTATAATATTCAGATCCTCGGAAGGCTTATTTCTGATCTTAAGATAGTCAAAGAGGTCAGTTACGGGAAGATATACCTCCTCCCCTTTGATCACAGCCGGTATTTCTCCACCGCCAATGCGAGGAATTTCAAAAAATACAGAGATCTCATCATAACCGGGATACTCCTGTCCTGAGGCTTTGGGTGACGCCATAAGGATCAACAGAAGAACAAGAATGAAAAGGTGACAGTAATGTATTATCAGCATACGCCCTAATTGTTGTAAAGTGGAGTATGCTATCCTTGTTGTCATCTGTTTCTTTCACCTGATTTTCAGGGCCATCATTCCTGAATAAATGTTATAAGAAACATGCCGCTGTAACTACCTGGCGGATTATCAAGCGTATTGCCAACGGTAAGGGTACCGCCAATATTCACCTGGTTCACATCGGGGGGAGTTTCGGTGGTCACAAACGGAGATAACGGAGATGAATCCCCGATATGAAGAACCATTGATCCTCCGTTGCTTCCTGAAAGCGAAATGTCAGGGCCATTCACTATCTGTATCACTGTGCCAGGGTTGGCCACGACATCAAAAAGTGCGGTTGAAAAAGACATTCCCAGACTGAGAAGCACCACATCACCGGAGTAATCTCGCGAACCATCAGCGTAAATAATCACCGTTCCACCTGCAACGCCATGAGTAAATGCACCAAAAGCAAGGTTCTGTGACATATTCACAGTAACCGTTATGGGCCTGGGGGGGGGTTCCTGAGCTATAACCATCATTCCTGCAAACAACAGGAGGATCATAGCGACTGCCGCGCGTTTATTTTGATGGCTGATTGTTTTTATTATGCCGGTAAGTCTCATTAATTACTTATTAAGATTCTTTTGGTACTCCTTAAATGTCCGGTAGTAAAACTAACTATATAAATTCCCATTATTACCCTTGGTTTTAGTTCATAATAACCGGTTTCATATACCTTCCTGGTGAATATCAGGCGACCACCGAGGTCAAATATTAAAATGGTGCCTTCTCTTCCTTCAAGATATCTGACAAAGGCCTTAACCGTGCTTTCAACAGGGTAGACAGTGAAGATATCTGATGTAGCCACTGTGTCTGGATTGTCAATGGTGCTTTTCAAAAAGCCCAGGCAAAATCTGTTGTGGTATTCACCTGCCGGAAGAGTAATTTTATAATCCTTATCGGGTAACAAATCCTGGCTTCTTCCGGTAACAGCATCATTTAAATAAACACTTATTCCTTCGGGCAGATTCTCAATATCTCTTATGCTAAAACTCAATTCACCTGTTTTATTCGTCTTAAGCCCCAGCGGAACTGATAGTATTGTGTCTATCATTACCGGCAGAGCATTGATAGAGAGCCTGGTGTCTGCAGAGAGAAGAGAATACAGGTTCGGAACCGTAAGATCGGTGTTCAATAGCTTAAGTGCATCATGGTCAGGGTCAAAATCTGCGCTGACATTGTAATCAAAATAGATGACCGCCGGGTCAGAGGAGAGTGGGTCATCTGTAAAACGGACAGAAAGTCTGATTAAGAATCTCTTATCAATCTCTTTCGACTTTAAAAAGGGATGTGACTGGTCAGTGATCCTTACATTATTATTCAATCCCAGGGTGCCTGTGACAGGAAAGGTTCCGTTTGCAACATGCACAAAGAATCCCTGCATTGAAGGAATAATGTTTGTTGCATTCCCGGGGTCGGTAGAGACTCCATTGACATAACTGCTGTAAGTGCCGCCATACTGATCTGAGGTGCTTGCCCGGAAATAATAGACCGCATTATCAATATTCGTTTTTGTCCATCCTGCCGCATTCCAGTCAATTGCAGACGGATAGGGGTTGCCGACAAGATTAAACCCTTTTGTATATAAGTTATTGTGGTTATTCAGGGCGACAGAGAGTGCGCTGTTATTTACTGTTCCCGTAACATCAACAGTTTTAGGTGTTGCTGCCGAGCCGAAGTTAACGGCATATCCCTCCAGCGGATTAAGAGAATTGGAAGCGGAGGTATAGCCTACCCACCCCGAGGCTGTGCGGCTCTCATCATAACGATAGATGAGCGGGAATGATGAGGCCAGGTTCACTTCATCACCAAACTCGCCTACTGTGGCATCCTGGAAAGGTGAGCTGAAATATTTATATCCGAAACCAGAGGACAGATATCGCTGCATTGTAACGTCTCCTGTCACGGAACCGGCTCCGGCACCATCAATAAGGGCTGTTCCTGTTGCCGTTGAAACAAGGGTTAAGTACCCTCCGGAAGAAAGGATCCCGTTTTGTACAGACACCATTCCCGTGACATTAAGTGGCCCCAGGAGGTTTACGCCGGCAGCATTATTTATGATGAGATCCTTAACAGTGTTTCCGCTGAAGATGCCTGCTCCTATCTGCTGTGCAGCCGACCCGTTCATTTCAACAGTGCCGGCTGTGGCAGTAAGACCTCCGGTACTGGTGATGGTTCCGGAAATACTGATTGTGTTACCTGTAATTGTCAGTGATGACCCGTTGTCAACTACCAGATTATTAATTGCTCCATTGGCGCCACTGCTGAGTACCGGTTTATTAGGAACATCAGGTATCTGAACTGACGTTGCCTGAGTTGGGATTATACCGCAGGACCAGTTTCCCGCAACATTCCAATCAGTACTCACTACTCCGGTCCAAAGTCTGGAAATAATGGTTAGAAGGGCTGTATTGCTGTTTACAGGTGAGGTTCCACATGAACTGGAAACAACACATCTGTATAACTTCCCATTTTTCGTTATTCCCGGATCGGTAAGGGTGAGTATTGGTGTTGTGGCGCCGCTGTAAATTCCGCCATCAGAGATATTAACACCGTCTTCCTGCCAAAGGTAGGTCAGATTATATCCTGAGGCTGATACGGAAAAAGAAGCATTATCTCCCACGCATATTGAAACTGGCTGGGGCTGAGTGTTAATTGTAATACCGTTATAAATTGTAAGGCTTACAGCCGTAGCAGGGCTTTCGCAGCCATTTATAGTCTGCGTGACAGTATAATTATAAGTACCCGCTGTTGTTTGCCCGGTCGAATATGGATTAGCCGTACTTACCAGGGTGCCACCGCTATACCAGCGGATATTCTCACCGGAAGTAGCCTCCAGATAAGCTATCTGGTTTATACAATACTCTTTATCTGAAGCAACAGGCGCCGGAGGAATATCAGTCATAATGAAATCCTTTGTAATGCTGGTTGGACTACAACCTCCAGTATATGTGTATGTTATTGGATAAGCTCCGGCAGAAGGAGGAGTAAAGACGTTTCCAACAATGTATGGATTTCCTGAATAGGCCCCGCCTGTTGGATACCCAAACGTGAGTGTGATGGGTCCGGTACAGATCCCTTCTGACGGAAGATTATTTGGTAAAACTCCAACAGCATCTAAAGCATAGAAAGTTGAAGGGGAAGATTGATTGTTATACTCGGTTCTCATCCACCCGTTTGATCTTACTTCATCAGAGATTCTAAGCTCATCAAACCTTCCATTAAAATAATAATTTGCCTCAAATGGCTCCTTGCTAATGGTCAATTTGTCAGATGCTGTTCCCAGAATACCGGTTTTTTTGAACGGCCTCTCCGGAATACCGTTGACAAAAGTCTCTATTGAATCGAGAACATCAGAACTTATTCCTGCAAGATAATACCACTGTCCAGTGCTAAGGACTGTTCCTCCCGCTACCTCCCTGTTTAATGAGGGGGCATTTGCTGCATTCCTGATTTCAAATTCTACCTTATTATTTGTATAGATTCCAAACTTATAACCCCCGCTTGAATTATTCTGGTTACCCGCAATCTTCTGGTCACGTGCTCCGAGATTCATATAGACCCACGCTGAAACAGTTATGTTCCCTGCAAAGTTTATATTGGGGTCATTGATAACTTCGACATACTGATTTGTTCCATTTAATCCCAGAGAATTATAAATCCTGCCAGCTGGATATGTAGGTGAATTATAAGGAGTTCCAGCTTTATTGTAGAAGGTGAAATCATTCAGGCTATTATTATTCAGGTGCCAGACACCTTTATAGTGGCTATCCCAGACTGAGGTAACTGAAGGGTCGGTGGTTATCTGCGGATTTCCATAAAGTATTTTGATTACAGTGTTTGCTGAAGAAGAAAGGGTTGGAATACGAACCCAGGCAATAAGGTCGCCATTTGTTCCATTGTAGTACTCCATCTGATGGTCGAGTTTGTTGTAATCGTTGTCAGTAAAAATAAGATCATATCCGTTCGCATTTATTATATCCCCCACCGGCGAGGTCCGCAAAAAGCCCAGTCCGGTAAGGTTAATTAATACAGGAAAATTATAAAGATTGTCCCCGCCGGCGATTTTGGTATAGTCAATAGTAATGTTTCTTTCATAGCCATACCCCAGCAAAACATTAATACAACCAGTGGCTAAGGCAAAATCAAATGAAGTAGTATTGAGGTTTGTAACTCCGCTACGGGAGACATCATTACCTGACAGGGGCCCGTGGGTGCCTAAGGCTCTCCAGGTGGTATTGCCATCATCCCTTCCGGTAACCCTTGAAGCCTCATTGATTGTATAACTTATAAATCCGTTACCG
>DATKUS010000031.1:0-16925 GCA_035530535.1 Bacteroidales bacterium | reverse complement strand
TGCCAGCCAGGATGTCAACAGTGCTTCTCAGATCAGCCCCAACGGCTGATGGATTGGTTATCAAGCCCACTCTTTTGCCTTTGATAAGATCAAGGTTTTCCTCCACCATGACATCGATACCCGGTTTGACAAGGGGTATTTTATAAACTGGTATCTTCCTGCCGGCCTCATATACGGCAATGACATCGGCTAATGCAGGGGCATCGCTGTATGACAGTTCAGGGACAGCCATCCGTGATATCTGACTTTCATTGCCATACCTGTCTACTGCAGAAACGGCAATACTGTCAACGGGTATGAGGATGTCCTCAATCCTTTTAATATTCTGCCTTTCATTCCTGGCCAGCACTCCGCTGTTGACAGCAAAGGCAGGAAGGCTGACCGAATTGCCGGTGCCCTGAATATCATAGTTCCACTTTGGGCCCTGCTTGTAGTAAACAACCCAGTGTGCAATATCGCCGGGAGTCTGATAACTCCAGGAAACCTTCAGCGAATCTTTTATCTGGGCGAAGGAGACCTGCGGCGGTGCCGGTGATTTCCTGCTTAGCCAGGGCGAAGGAGGCACCAGCGCCTCTCTCTTATACGGTCCGTCAGAGATGGCTTTGGCCAGGGGTGCTGAATTTGCCAGGGGCCCGATGCTCCAGTGGATGACTCCCGGGCTCGAAGGCAGCATGCCGCGTGAAACCATTATCTGGTTTATGGTCTCATCAATTGCCCTCGATACGGGCTGGAGCCCTATACTGATCCCGGGCCACAGGTGCCTTCCTTTCAGGTTCTCATCTTTCCACCATCCCAGCAACACAGGAAAGCTCTGTGCTATCTGGTTGACAGGCCAGTACAGCTGTGGCGAATAATAATCGATCCATCCTTTGTTGAGCCATAGTTTTGCATCGGCATAAAGCGTCTTATACTGGTTGAATCCCCCGCCTATTGCAGGAGGATTGTACGGCTGCCATATGCCGAAGGGACTCAGGCCAAACTTGACCCAGGGCTTCTCTGCCTTTATGCCCTTATAGAGCCTCTCAATAAAAGTATTGACAGCCTCCCTGCGCCAGTCGCCCCGCGACAGCTTGCCGCCGCCGGCCAGGTACGCCTGCCAGCTCTCATCATCAGGGAAGTCTTTAAAATTATTGTAATCAGGATAAGGATAGAAATAGTCATCAAAATGAATCCCGTCAAGGTCATACCTGCGGACAAGATCCATGACCACATTGTATGAATGATCCTGGGTGCCCTGTTTGGCCGGGTCCATCCACCAGTAACCCTGTTCAAGCTTAATGACCAGCTCGGGGTGTTTCTTCACGATGGAAGTCTCTGTCACCTCTTCTCCCGCGGGGTGATGTGCACGGTACGGATTCAGCCATGCATGCAGTTCAATACCTCTCTTATGGGCTTCTTCAATCCAGAATTCAAGCGGATCATAAAAAGGCTCAGGGGCTTTGCCCTGTTCACCGGTAAGGTAGTACGACCACGGTTCAAGGTCACTCTTATACATGGCGTCAGCGTGTGGCCTGACCTGAAAAACCACGGCATTGAAATTATTCTTATAAAGCAGATCAAGTAATTGTATTGCTTCTCTTTTCTGATCCTCAACAGGAATCCCCGGTTTGCTTGGCCAGTTTATATTTGCCACCGTAGCCACCCATGCAGCACGGAATTCCCTTTCCGCTGAGGGCGTTCTGCCTGAAGGATCTCCTGTGACAGCTTGCCTGACAGTTACACATGTAGTGAGAGCGCTCAGCAGTGATGCCGAGATGGCAATAAGCAAGGCTTTCTTAATCATGGCTTTTTTATTTAAAGCATATACAACTATTACAAATTTAAAAAAGTTAAGGAGGAATCAAATAATGAAATCAATTATTCCTGTTTTGTTGATTATGGCAGTGTTATCTATTTTCTCCTCCTGCACTGCAACAATATATTCAGGCAAGACCGCTCCACCCGAGCTGGATCTGCCACAACCTAACATCACTGTTGTATTTGTAAATTATTTCGACTATACAACGCCTTAGTACATTAAGGACAAGCAGGAAGTGACATAATCGAACGGCGTGAAGGGCTTCCGGTACGGGCTGGCATCATTCTTTGAATCTGATTCCGCTGTGACCTTCATTACAGGAGATACACTCGCCTCACAGAATACCATACGTTCAATGCAGGAGCCCTCCTTCAGGGATGCCGTGATGGCTCAATGCAATCGATTTGACGCCCATATGCTGATCGCACTTGATTCAATGGATATCTGGTTCGACTGGGAGACTTTTGCTGAGGAGGATCCTGATGGGTCGATGTCGAGAACAAAAGAGTTTTACCTCTATTCAGACAATTATCTGACATTTTATTCCAGTGATGGTGAAGTTATTGACAGAAGCACAGCACAGGAGTCTATGTTATTCAGATCGAGACCTGCTCTTTCAGATTGATAACCATCAAACCATCACTCATGAAGGCAGGGCGTGATGCAGCTTATCACTTAAATATGGCAGGCAGCAATTGCATGAAAAGCAGCACATAACTTATCCATTGTATACGAGATATTGGAAAACCGTAGTATCTCCGACCAGATCTTTAATGGTCCGAAGAAAAATTAATTCTCCGTATGCCCGACATTTAAAACTGCTCCATCCTTATTATTGCCTGCCGTCTGCTGCCTATTTGCTATCTTTGCATTCAAACTACAAATCACTGAATGAACAGGATACTCTTCATCCAAAACCCCATAGCAGGTGGCAGATACCATCCGTTAGACAATAATAAAATAAAAAAATACTTCAGCCCGGGGGCAGTGATTGACTTTCACACCACTACCTGCAAGGGTGATGCGACTTCGTTTGCTGAGGAACATTTAAGTGATTATGATCTCTTTGTGGCGGTAGGTGGAGACGGTACAGCAAATGAGGTTGGAAAAGCACTACTCAAAACTGAAAAAGTACTCACAATTATCCCGGCAGGGTCAGGGAACGGTCTTGCCAGGGAATTAGGCATCAGTTGCCATCTAAGAAAAGCCCTGGGGCAGATTGCCGCTGAAAAACTGACAGTAATTGATACAATCAATATAAATAGCAGTGTCAGTCTTAATGTAGCAGGGACCGGTTTTGAAGCAGAGGTGGCTCATCTCTTTAAGAAATATAAAAGGAGAGGCTTTATTTCATATGTTAAAAGCACCTTCAAAACGCTGTCAGGGTTTAAACCACCTGAAATTGAGATTGAGGTGAACGGCAAAAAGGAAGTCATGAGTGTCTTTTCAATTTCGTTCTCTAACTCAAGGCAATTTGGGAATAATGCATATATCGCTCCGCTGGCAGGCCTTGATGATGGTCTGATTGACATCTCAATCATCAGGCCCTTCCCTCTCATCTTTGCACCTGCTCTGATAGGAATGCTGTTCGGTCGTGCCCTGCACAGATCGATGTTCTATAAGGTAATAAAAACCGAAAAGGCGACTCTGCTTAACCAGGGTGACATGAAATGGCATATTGATGGTGAACCGGTCATGATCTCCGGCCCTGTCAGCATTTCAATAAACAAGGGCTCGCTTAAGGTTCTCGGTGGATAAATGGCTGATTCTCTTCAACCACAGTCATATTATTATCGATCATCCTTGCATTATAAGTCTGGATAATTGCTTTCAGTTTGTCTTCCATCTCCTTTTGCAGGCCAGGGTCACTGCCTGTCAGGTTGTGTTTCAGGTATTTATCGGACTTATAATTGTACATGGCAACCACCTTGTTATCGATCATTTGAATAATATGATCCTTCATATACAGATTGTAAGTGCTGCCAAGTGTGTTAAAAGCAAAGGGCTCATATGATTCATCCAGAAGGTTATTTCCGAAAGCAATATACTCCTCATCATAATTCAGCCGGTTCAGTATTGTCGGCATAATATCAATCTGCTGTGATATTCCTGACTTCATCCCATGGAGATCACCGCCGGGTTCATAGAAAATTATCGGGATACTGAAATAGCCAAAGCTGTTCTGGTATTCTTCATACATTGAATCATTTGTGTGATCAGCGGTAATGACGAAGAGCGTATTAGTGAACCAGGGCTGAGATGAGACCTTTCTGAAGAACTGTCTGAGCGCAAAATCAGTGTAGCCGACTACTTCAGTAATAGGATAAGCCCCCTTCCTGAATTTACCTTTATATTTTTCAGGCACCATGAAGGGGTGATGTGATGAAACAGTAAAAACAGAAGCTAAAAATGGTTGTCTGAACTGCCCGAGCTTATCTGCAAAAAAGGCGAGGAAGGGCTCGTCCCAGATACCCCACATCCCGTCATTATCATTTTTGTCAGGATATTCTTTCAGGCCGAAATAATCATCAAATCCGGCCATCATGGCAAAAGAGTCAAATCCCATCGATCCATTTGGAGCACCATGGAAAAAGGCCGTGTAGTAGCCTTTATTCTTCAGCAGGTTTGCCAGTCCGTTGATCCGGTTATTTGCATAATGAGAGATAATATAAGGCGTCTCCAGTGACGGCACTGAAGCAAGTATAGAAGGCATGGCATCAATGGACTTCCGGCCGTTGGCCAGGCTGACATCCCAGGTGAGACTCACTGATATAAGTGAATCAAGAAATGGTGTATATCCGGTATATGTGCCGCTGTCAAGATCCCTGTTATAAGCGCCAATGTATTCCCTCCCGAAACTCTCCAGAATGATTACCACCACATTTCTGGGGACGAAAGGAGCACCCTGATCCGGTCTGTACAGTGGATCATATAATGTCTTCAGTTTCTGATCATCAAAGAATTCGTTCCTCTCCAGAACCTTCTTGCCGTAAGTCCTCATTATGCTGAACGGAGTATTAAGTACTATGGCAACATTCCCGGTCTTACCTGCATAGACAGCAGCATTACTTATTGTTATTGGTCTTGTCGAGTGCTTGTAACCTCCTCTCATCCCTCCTATCATAAGGGTCAGCACAATAAATATCATAGCGAAGTTGAAAAGGAAATATACCAGCCTGTGTGAAGTCTCAGGTTTCCTGGCTTTTACTTTTCCGTAAAGCCATACCATAAGAACCAGGAGGGCAATTGTTATCAGCGTGGCAGGCCAGTAATCTGTCATGAATTTGAATCCCAGCTTACCTAAACCATGCTCATTGCTGAAACTCCTGAATACTTCTGAGGTGGCTCTTGTCAGGGCGAACCTGTAGTATACATAGTCAGCGCCGTTGATTGCAAGAGCGGTCCCGTTTGTGATGAAAAACAGATATTTAAGAACTGACTGGTAAGCTTTGTTGTACCTGATATCAAAGGGTATGATATTTAA
The DNA here is from genome assembly GCA_035530535.1 of Bacteroidales bacterium. Classification (GTDB taxonomy): domain Bacteria; phylum Bacteroidota; class Bacteroidia; order Bacteroidales; family VadinHA17; genus SR-FBR-E99. The sequence goes on along the minus strand of DATKUS010000031.1, from coordinate 11,643 downwards.
AAAAATGAATATAATATTGATATACAAAACAGCGGAAAGGTCAAACCGAAGACCTCCCTTCATGATCACTATGAACTGTCTCAGCGGTATTGCCTGGAAAAGGTCATTATTATAGAGGTAAAATCCCACGCGGGCCAGGGAGAAAAGGAGCATCATCAGAAATATCCTGTATAACAGTGTTATATAAATATTCGCTGAGATTTTCCTGGTTTTCATGATGCTGTTCTGTCCGCTTTAATTGAGGCCTGAGGATGAGTAAATTTTAGTAAGTATTAAGAGCAAAAATAAAAATAAATAATCTCCATGATTATTGAGAGATTGTTTATCTGTTAAATTAATAAGATTATGAGTCAATTCTTCTGCCCTATGCTCAATGCTAATTCCCGTCCCACCCTGCTATGCGGGCTCAGAGATACCAGGCAGCATAGACTTTCATGTTGGCATATATTAATTCATTTCACACTCACGGATTAATACTTTAACTTTGAATTGCCTAAATTGCCTAATGACATAAGGGCAAGACCAAACAATCATCCAGATGAAAAAGACGATCCCTGTTTTTCTGACACTGATGATTCTGCTTCTGTTTATTTCCTGCAGCACAATTATACAGACGCAGAAGACCTACTCTCCTGAGATCTTTCTGCCAGCAGATACCAACAGAATTGTATTCGTGAATTTCTTCGACTACACTGTCCCTTCCTATATTAAAGATAAACAGGAAGTTACTTATCGAATGAGTGTCAAAGGTTTCTGGAAAGGACTGGAGGCAGGATTTATGCCCGACCCTTCGGTTCACTTTATGGTTGGCGACACCCTGTCAAGGAGGAAAACAGTGATGTCAATGCAGGATTCGACATTCAGGGACACGATTGTTGACGTTTGCAGACGCTTTAATGCCAACCTGTTAATTGCCCTCGATTCAATAAATATATGGATTGATGAGGAGCAGGTAATAGATGAAGATAATTCAACGACAAGTGAATACTATTTAAATTCCTATAACTATGTCACCCTCTATTCTTCTGAAGGAGAGGCCATTGACAGAAGCACTGCAAAACGTTCAAAGTTTTACAAATCAAGACCTGCCTTTTTCCTGGGTTTATTGACCTTTCCTCCCTCACTGGCAAAAGCAGCTGCCGATGTTGCTGGTCTTTCCGAGGGAGCTGGAAGGGATTATGCCGGAAAATTCTACCCCTTTTCAGAAAATGTAAATGTTAATCTGTTTACCGGAAAAGTCTTTAATGAAACAAATAAACTGATCAGGAGCGGGAATTATGTCGAAGCCATCGAGCCTCTGAGGCAGCTTACTGCTTCAACAGATAAGAAAATAGCTAAAAAGGCTGCCCACAATCTGTCAGTAGTCTATGATATAATGGAAAACCGCCGTACTACGGAAAGGATCAACAGTGAATTTATGAAGAAGAAAGAATAGGCATGGGGCATGCTGGAGGCTATTTTGTTTAGGTAAAAATGCCACATTCCAAATTTTTTCATACTTTTATCCGGTTTATGTACCAGATAAAGAGCTGAAACGGTTCAGCGTGAGAGGAAAATAATCATTTTTTAAGATAGATTTTAAAATTAATAACCTTATAATCAGCTTGTAACCAAAATGTGCACAATTAATACCAAAATGTGTAATTAAAATCAAAACTATGAGAAAAATCCTGACACTTATTACTGCCCTGGTGGTCTCCGGCTCCGTTTTTGCCGGTGGTCTCGTTACAAACACCAACCAGGGAGCGCTCTACATCAGACTGCAGAGCCGTAATGCCTCAACAGAAGTTGACGCAGTTTATTTCAATCCGGCCGGCCTCACGAAGCTTGCTCCCGGGTTTCATTTTGGCATCAACAACCAGACTATCGGACAGGGCAGGTCTGTAATGACTGACTACTCCTATCTGAACGGAGCCCCTGACAGGACATTTGAAGGCAGTGTCTTCGCACCGGCATTCCCGAGCGTTTATGCAGTCTTCAACGCGAAAAAACTGGCCTTTTCCTTCGGCTTTAATCCTGTCGGCGGCGGCGGCGGCGCTACATATGAAGAAGGCCTCTCAATGATTGAAATGCCTATCTCTGACCTTGTTCCCCTGCTCGCAACTCAGGGTGCCCAGGGCTACAGGCTGGATACGCGTTTCGTAGGATCATCCATCTTCTTCGGCTTCCAGGGAAATGTCTCCTACAAGATAAACGATATGATATCTGTTTCAGCCGGCGTACGTTATGTGACTGCAAAAAACACCTACGAGGGTCATCTGAAAGATATTCAACTGAACATGGGCGGCACGTGGCTTCCGGCAAGTACCGTATTTACCACTATTGCTACCCAACTTAGCGGCATCGTGGCAATACCCGGACAGGTGGCTCCTATCATATCAGGCGGCGGCGGTGACTATACTCTTGCACAACTGGAGGGGGCCGGATATATAAATGCAACAACCAGGGCAGGCATTGAAGCTGCTTTGGGAGCCATAGGAGTTCCTCCGGCAAATATACCGGTGATGACCCTGAACCAGATCAGCGGAGCCGTTACTCTTGCCACACCTACACTCAACGGGCAGATAGCTCAGGCAACAGCCACATCAGAAGTCATGCAGAACCAGTCTGCCGATGTTGTACAGACCGGATCAGGCATAACCCCGATCATCGGTGTTAACCTCTCACTGACAGACAAACTTAATGTTGGTATTAAATATGAATTTAAAACCAAACTTGAGGTCACCAATGCAACAGACGCAGATTTCACAACCGGCTTTGATCCTGAGACAGGCGATCCCATCACTATGTTCCCCAATGGCGCTGTAACAATCAACGATATGCCTGCAATGCTGGCTGTTGGTGTTGAATTCAAACCTATTGACAAGCTCCTCCTGACAGGAAGTTTTAATTACTATTTCGATCAGGCTGTGGACTATGACGGAAGTGCAGACAAGAACATTGACATGATCGACAAGAATTTCACTGAGTTTGCCCTGGGCGTTGAATACGGCCTTACAAAAAGACTTCGCGCAAGCGCAGGATGGCTGGGAACCATCACCGGTGCAAATCTTGACTATCAGGATGAACTCAGCTACAGCCTCAATACCAATTCATTCGGCGGCGGATTCGGCATCCGTATCACCCCTATGGTAGATATAAACCTCGGCGGTATGTATACTATTTACAAGGAGGGTATGAAAACCTACAGCCGTAATATGACCGGTTCGGGTACCCTCAGGACTCTTACCGAAACTTATAACAAGAACACTTGGGTAGCAGCCATTGGCGTTGACCTTCACTTCTAGAATATTTTGATATTGCATAAAAGAGGCGCCGATATGACGCCTCTTTTTCTTTATCAGTACTCAACCCCCTGCTGCTTAAGGTTGTCAAGATATAGTTTAAGGTTGGGAACATCGGATGTCATCATCCTGTCATACCATGACCGTGCAGTCTCATTGCGCCCCATCTTCCTGTCGAGCAGTATAAGATTTGAGAAGAGCGCCCCTTCAATCCCCAGATTAAGGCTGTCATTCTTAATGATTAAATCTTCAAATATCCTGTATGCTGCCATTGTCTCTCCGCTGTCAGTAAGTGAATATGCCTCATTAATCTGTTCATTAAGAGTTGCATCAGTAATAATACCGTAAACTGCCAGACATCCTCCAATGCATTCCTCAACCAGTGAGAACCAGGGCAACATTCCTGTTGCCTGGAAGGTAAGAGTGAACGATGCTGTCTCCCCCGGACGCTTGAAACGGTATGTGGCCGGACACCAGGGAAGCCCTTTAAGATCAAGCACCCTTAGCCTTATTCCGTCAGGTTTTATAAGCCAAGTATTCCGGTCAATGCAGAAATATGCATTGTTAATATCACTTGTAACTGTCAGCCATACAACGGTTGACTTTTCATTAAAATCAACCCGTACAACCTCGGCTGTCTGCGGGGTCTTGATGCCGTAGTCCGGTGATATAATGCTCTGCGACATGCCATTAAGACATAATAACATAAAGACAACTGCCGCCGTAAGTAGTTTCATATGAGAGTTCTCCATTATTTTCATAACCGTAAAGTTAATCTTTACACTGATATGTTTTTCAGCCTTTCTATCCTCAGAAGAAATTTCGCCTGTACCTGAGTTTGTAACAACTTTGTAACCTGCACTTAACTAAAGTGTAGCAAAATCAAAAGATATTTGTATTATTAAACCATCAATAAAACATTTATGAGAGAAACTCTTTTCTTACTCTTTGCAGCAGGTGCCATGACCCTGTCATTCAGTGCAGGGGCACAACAAACTGAAGAGTTCAAACCATCAGGCAAACTGTTCGGACTTCTATTTGCAGATTTTCATAATACCTCAACAGGCGGTGAAAATGTAAATGTCTTCCAGGTGACACGTTCTTACTTCGGATATGATTATGGATTTTCAAAGACATTCTCAAGCCGCATAATGTTTGACGCAACAACGCAGACCGTTGGCGGGAAAGTACTGATGTCAGGATACCTGCGCAATGCATACCTGCAGTTTGATCACGGAAAGGTCACTATTCGTGGTGGCCTGATAGGCGCTGAGCAGATATCAATGGCTGAAAAATTCTGGGGCTACAGGTACATTTCAAAACCAGTGTTGGATAATACAGGAATGGCTTCTTCTACTGACCTGGGTATACTGGTTAAATACAAGCCTGCAGAGATTCTGACCCTTGATATGTCAGTGGTCAACGGCCGCGGATACAAGGACATTGCTCCTGATACCACATTGAAACTCCTCACCGGCTTTACGCTGACTCCTGCAAAAAACATTCTTTTCAGAGGATATTATGATATGATGGGCAGGGGCGATTCAAGGCAGTGGACGGCCAGCTTCTCAGGTGCTTATATCGATAAAAACTTTACCCTGGGTGCTGAGTACTTCATGCAGAATAATCATCTGATAGCAAAGGGTGAAAACTATTCAGGTATAAATATCTTTACTGCTGTAAAATTTGCAGAAAAGTATTCATTCTTTGCAAGATATTACAAAGTAGGATCAGTAATTGTCAGCGGTGATACCGAACCCTGGAATATCGGAAAAGACGGTAGCAACCTGATCGTAGGATTCGACTATTCTCCTGCAAAGGGTATCAGAATTTCTCCTAACTTTAATGGATTCATCCCCCGTGATAAGAACGCTGTCTTCGAGAGAACAATCGGGTTGAATGTGGAGGCGAGGTTCTGAGAAGTTGAAGGGTTGAAAGGTTGATAGGTTGATGGGTTTATAGGTTTATAAGTTTATGGACTATATACTTCGAGACTGTAGAACCGAAAGACAAACGTTAAACGACAATAATTCAACAGAGAAATATGAAGAAACTGATCTACTTATTATTAATCGCCGTGGTGGCAGCATCATGCGGCAGTGGCGGCGGAAAAACAGCAAAAAACAAGCAGGTGACACTCTCAGCAGCGGGCGCAACATTCCCGCAGCCTTTCTACAACCTCGCGTTCAAGAAATACAATGAAGAGGGAGGACCGGTGATCAACTACGGCGGCATTGGCTCCGGCGGCGGCATAAAGAGCCTGCATGACCAGGTGGTGGATTTCGGTGCTACCGATGCTTATCTCTCTGATGCCGAGATGGCTGAGATGCCTGCCGAGGTTGTCCATATCCCTACATGTATAGGCGCTGTGGTGATAGCATACAACCTTCCCGGCGTAACCGGGCTCAAACTTACTCCTGAACTCCTTGAAGGAATATTCCTGGGTGACATCACAAAGTGGAACGATAAGAAGCTTGCTGACACTAATCCCGGAATCAGCCTGCCGGATATGAACATCACTGTGGTGTATCGTTCTGACGGCAGCGGAACAACATATATCTTCAGTGACTATATGTCAAAGGTCAGCCCAAAGTGGAACGGGACACTCGGCACAGGCAAAGCTCTGAACTGGCCTGCAGGCATAGGGGCCAAGGGTAACCCGGGAGTAGCGGGTACCATAAGCCAGAGCCAGGGCTCCATCGGATATATCGGTTTTGAGTATGCAAATGCGCAGAAAATACCTATGGCACTGTTACAGAACGGCGCCGGCAACTATGTGGAACCTGCACTTGAATCATTCACCGCGGCAGCTGACGGTGAGATACCGGCTGACACCAGGATTATGATCACTAACTCGCAAAACCCTGATGCCTACCCCATCACAAGCTTCACATGGATTATACTATACAAGGAACAGGCTTACAGGAAACGTTCTGCTGAAACTGCTGCTGCCACTGTTAATACAGTCAAATGGCTTACTGGAACCAATGCACAGGCCATTGCCACGAGCGTGCATTATGCATCTCTGCCGCAGAAGGCTGCTGAACAGGCTGCAGTTCTGCTGAGTAAAATTACTTTTAACGGTGTGCCTGTCCTCAAATAACTGATAATGAACGGTGACAGGGTCACAAAGACCATTCTGTTCGGATCGTCACTGGCAATACTGATTCTCAGTGCCGGGATAGTATTCTCTCTCACCGGAGGAGCCATCCCGGTATTTAAAGAGTTTGGCCCGGGGTTTATAACTTCATCATCATGGAATCCCACAACAGGCAGCGAGGAATACGGTGCCATGCCCTTCATCGCAGGTACTGTAATGACCTCCCTGATTGCTCTGATCCTGTGCATCCCTATGGCCTTCTCAACATCTCTTTTCATTGCCGAATATTATAAAGGCACGCGCACTGCAGGCATACTTCGCAGCCTGGTGGATTTGCTGGCCGGTGTGCCATCAATAGTGTACGGTTTCTGGGGCTTTTATGCCCTTCGTCCGCTGCTGGTAAAGACAGGACTGACAGACCAGGGCTTTGGCATTTTCACCGCCTCACTCATCCTGGCAATCATGATCGTTCCATATGCCACCTCGCTCAGCAGTGAGATCATCTCCCTGGTGCCTTCAGAACTGAAAGAGGCTGCCTATTCCCTTGGCGCCACCAGGCGTGAGGTCATCTTCAATGTTGTCATTCCCGCAGCACGTTCGGGAATAGTGGCCAGTTTCATACTTGCCCTCGGCAGAGCCCTCGGCGAGACCATGGCTGTCACCATGCTCATTGGAAACGCCAATATTATTCCCAAAGGGCTTTTCTCACCCGGTAATACAATGGCCTCTGTCATTGCAAACCAGTTCGGCGAAGCAGACGGGCTGAAGATGAGTGCTCTCATTGCTATCGGCCTGATCCTCTTTGCCATCACTGCACTCGTGAATGCCGCCGGCAAGTTCATCATTAAACTATTTGCCTGAAACTGATGACATGGAAACAGTACTGAAAGACAACATAGCACGCCGCAACCGCTCCAACAGGCAGTTTCTCTGGCTTATCATTGCTGGTGCAGTCATTACCGTTATCCCGATCTTCCTCATTGTAGGCAACCTTGCAGTGAAAGGATACCACCAGATCAATGTTGCCTTTTTCACCGAACCGTCGCCGGACACTTTCCAGGCAATGACAGCGGCGGTGAATGGCGAAGTGATTCCCGGAGGTATTGCTAACGGTCTTACCGGTTCTCTTCTGATGGTGCTGGCAGCCTGCCTTATAGCCATACCCTTGGGCCTCATGTCTGGCATCTACCTCTATGAGAACGGCAATACACGTTATTCAAGATTCATAAGGAGCCTGACGGAGATTCTGCAGGGCGTTCCTTCAATCATTCTCGGTATCATCGCCTATCTCTGGGTTGTCCGCAACATCACCCGCGGTTACTCCGCCCTTGCCGGCAGCATGGCCCTCACGGTGATGATGTTACCGCTTATAATTCGCTCCACCGAGGAGACCATGAAGATGATCCCCATAACCATCAGGGAGGCTGCCTTCGCTCTCGGAGTGCCTTATTACAAGATGATAATCAAGGTACTAATCCCTGTCAGCCTCAGCGGACTGGCGACAGGTGTTCTGCTGGCACTCTCCAGGATACTTGGCGAGACCGCACCGCTGATGCTGACAGCCCTGGGCAGCCCCGCCGTCAGTCTCGACATCACAAAGCCTGTCAGCGCCGTGCCTTTGCTGATATGGGAATTTTATAATGATCCCAACATGGTCAACCTGGTATGGAGTGCCTCGCTCTTCCTCATGGTATTCGTCCTTTCTCTTAACCTGCTTTCGCGAAGCATTTCTGCAAAACATAAATATATCTGATAACGATGAGTGACACACAAAGCAGCGAACCCATCCTGCAGATCGAAGGCCTCTCGATCGCTTACGAGCCCGGACGTTATGCGGTGAAAGAAGTGTCGGCTACCATAAAACGCAATGCCATAACCGCCATCATGGGTCCTTCAGGATGCGGTAAGAGCACACTGCTCAGAGCCATGAACCGGCTACATGAACTCTATCCCAATATCGAAACTACAGGCGATGTGAAACTAAACGGAAAGAGCATCTTTTCAATGTCAGTCATCGATCTGCGGCGCAAGGTAGGAATGGTGTTCCAGCGCCCCAACCCCTTCCCGAACATGACTATCTACGAGAATGTGGTTGCCGGATTCAGCCTTAACGGCATAAGACTCAGGAAAGATGAGCGCGACGGGATAGTAGAGAGGTCTCTTAAAAATGTGGCCCTATGGGATGAAGTCAAAGAATTCCTCTACCGGAAAGGGACATTCCTGTCAGGAGGACAGCAACAGAGACTCTGTGTGGCAAGAGCAATAGCCTTTAATCCGGAAGTGCTTTTAATGGATGAACCTACCTCGGCACTTGATCCCGTGGCAACGGCCAAGATAGAAGACCTCCTTGGCGAACTCAAGAACCAGTATACCCTGGTGCTGGTTACGCATAATATGTCACAGGCAGCAAGGATATCCGATGACTCGATATTCATGTACATGGGTGAACTTGTTGAGTCAGGCCGCACGGAGACTCTCTTCACCAACCCGAGAGACCCGCGGACAGAAGCCTACCTCACAGGCAAATTCGGTTGATTAAGACACTTATTTCTTACATTTGTTAAAACAGGCAATCATGAGCACAAAAAAAGAACAGGCAATAAACGATATAATGACCAGTTTCAGAGAGATGGCAAACCTTACTCTCGGTCAGCTGAACCTCCTTGAAAAACTCATGTCAGCAAATGACGATTCGTCATTCAATGCTGTTGTCACAGATCTCAGGGAAGCGGAAAACCGTATTGATAACTTTGAAGTGGTTATCAGTGAACAGTTTACAAACACTATCGTGCTTTACCAGCCTGTGGCCTCCGACGTGCGACGCATAGTTGCATGCTACCGGATGACAATTAATCTTGAGCGCATAGGCGACAGGATCATGAACCTGGTTCGTATCCTTGAAAAAATACGAAAATCAGAAGAGTATCTCCCGGTGCAGTCGCTCATCAACAATATGCTCACCTCCGGCGCGGTCATGGTAGAGAAGTCGTTGCTCTCCTTTATTAACAGCGACCCTGATTTTGCAATATGGACCATCAAGAACGATTCGGTGATTGATGAGATGAATCATAAGCTTCTCCTGGGGCACATACGCAAATCGGGCATGGATGACAAAACCCTTGAAATGGTGCTTAGCTATGTGGAAATAAAAGATATGATATCAAACATTGAGCGCATTGCAGATCATGCCACCAATATAGCCGAGGCATCGATATATTCAATGCAGGGAACGGATATAAGGCACACCGGAATTGGCAAGGAGGAGTGAGACCGTACCAGACCCCGAAGGGGTCAAATGGGAATAACCATGGGTGAAACCCGTGGAAACGGGTGAAACACACAGGAGGTGAAAAGATGAACGAGAACAGGAAAATATTAGCCGTCGACTAAGTGGATGTCACAATAGCACGCATAAGACGGAAAATGGAAGAAAAAGGCAACATGATCAGAAATAAATCGGGTTACGGATATTATTTCGGCGATTGAAAAAAAGGAACCTATGGCAAGAAGAGAAAGTTTCAGTCACAGATTATTCCTTTATTACTTCAGCATTTTTGTGCTGTTCACAGTAGCCATGATGGCCTACCAGTACAACCGTGAACGGAAGATCCGCATTGCATCACTTGACAACAGGCTCAATGACATGTCAGGACTGGTGGATAAATATATCAGGGCCAACTCACTGACTGACAGTACAGGCTATGAGCTCATTGATTCTGTTTATCATCTTATCCCCGTTTCTGATCTAAGAATTACTATCATTTCAATCGACGGCAAAGTGCTGTATGACAGTTCAGTAGAAGGATATGATCATATGGAAAACCACCTTCACAGGCCGGAGGTCAGCAAATCGCACTATTCGGCTTACGGAACCTCTGTCAGGCAATCAGCCTCCACCGGCAAGGAATACTACTATTTCTCACGCTACTTTGATACATATTATGTTCGCCTGGCAGTAGAATATAATATCCATATTCAGGGATTTCTGAAGCGGGAAAAGATCTTCCTGCTTTTTATGTCGGTATCATTCCTGGTAATCTGGGTACTCCTCTCACTGGTCACACGTCGCCTCGGTGAGAGCATTACGATGCTGCGTAACTTTGCAGCCAGGGTCAGACGCGGTGAGGGTAATGATCCCTCAATAATATTCCCTAACAATGAGATTGGCGAGACAGGTAAAGAGATCGTCAAGATATATAATAACCTGGCCCGGAATACCGCTGAACTGACTCTCCAGAAAGAAAAGCTCTTCAGACATCTCCATGTGCTTAACGAGGGAGTCGCATTCTTCTCTCCGGAGAGAAAGGTGACTTTTTCAAATAATCACTTCATGGTATTCCTGAATGAAATTTCCGGTGAACTCTCACTTGCTCCTGAAAGGCTGATGGAGATGGAGCAGTTCTCAAAGGTCACAGAATTCCTCAACAATCATCCCCATATAGAAAGAATAGCTGGTGAAACTCCAGCCATCGAATTTCATGTCGAGAACTCAGGAAAGTTTTTCTCTGTCAGGTGCATCCTGTTCCATGACAACAGCTTTGAGATAGTACTGACCGACATTACCCGCACAGAGCAAACAAAGGCGATGAGGCAGCAGATGACGTCAGAAATTGCTCATGAGCTTAAGACGCCTATAGCTTCCGTGAGTGGATATCTCGAGACCCTGCTTGTGAATAAAGACCTTGACGAGGAGGAGAAACACTATTTCATGGAGAAGGCGCTGGCACAATCGATACGGCTGACTGACCTTATCAATGATATTGTCACCCTGAACAAGCTGGATGAGGCCGGCAGCAGCTTTGCCTTTGAGGAGGTGGAGGTAGCTGCAGTGGTCAGGGAGGTGCGTGACAACCTGCTGTCTGCCATCAACCGCAAAGGAATTAAGGTCGAAATTGAAACAGATCCCTCTGTCATTGTCACCGCCAATAAGTCGCTGGTGGTATCAGTCTTTCAGAATCTCATGGAGAATGCTATCAGCTATGCAGGTGATAAGATCACAATATTTATAAAGACCCTTCCGGCAGATCCCGGATATCATTATTTTTCCTTTGCTGACAATGGTATTGGAATCCCCGGGGAACACCAGCCGCGCATCTTTGAGCGTTTCTACAGGGTTGACGACGGCCGCTCACGCAAGACCGGTGGAACAGGATTAGGGCTTGCCATTGTGAAGAACGCCATCCTGCTTCACAAGGGCGAGATATCGGTCAGAACGCGCCCTGGTGGCGGCACCGAATTCCTGTTCTCATTGCCGAAATA
>DATKUS010000030.1:0-12105 GCA_035530535.1 Bacteroidales bacterium | reverse complement strand
GTGATAAAGGCCTCAATTGAGAGAGCCCAGGATCCAAATGCCATCCCAATACTGCCGACACCGGTCCCTCAGAAGGAATCAGAGACTGACAGCAGCAACAAATAGAACATGACATTAACTATATAATAAAGTGTCAGTTTGTCATGAACTGACACTTTATATTTGTTAAAAGACATTTGGCACAGATTATGGAAATCCTAATGCAGGAAAAAATATTGTTTAACTTATAAAACTAATAACATGGCACAATTAAAAGGAAAAATCCTTGCAGGCAAGGTTCTGATCAAGCCTAAGGAGGCTGAAGAGAAAACAGCCAGCGGCATTATCATCCCTGATTCAGCAAAAGAAAAACCACGTACCGGAAAGGTAGTCCTCGTCGGCTCTCCGAAAAAGGATGAAGAGATGGAACTCAAGAAGGGTGATGTAGTCCTTTTCGGCAAATACTCAGGTCAGGAGTTAAACATTGACGGTGAAGATTATCTTCTCCTGGCACAGTCTGACGTTCTTTATATTTCGTAATAACTGAAAAACAGAATAAAATGGCAAAAGAAATAAAATTCAATATTGAGGCCCGCCGCCTTCTCAAGGAAGGTGTTGACCAGCTTACTGATGCAGTCAAGATAACCCTGGGCCCGTTAGGACGTAATGTTGTTCTTGAGAAAAAGTTTGGCGCACCGCAGATCACGAAAGACGGCGTTACTGTTGCAAAAGATATAGAGTTGTCTGATCCTTACAGGAACCTGGGAGCACAGATGGTTAAGGAGGTAGCATCAAAAACCTCAGACACCGCCGGTGACGGAACCACAACAGCTACTGTTCTTGCCCAGAGCATTATTACAGTAGGACTTAAGAACGTTACTGCAGGTGCAAACCCCATGGACATTAAAAAAGGGATTGACAAAGCAGTTGCTGTAGTTGTTGCAAGCCTTAAGGCACAGTCACAGGTGGTAGGCGATGACCTGAAGAAGATTGAGCAGGTTGCCCGCATCTCCGCAAATAATGATGAGGAGATAGGCAAACTGATTGCCTCGGCAATGGATAAGGTAAAGAAAGAAGGCGTCATCACCGTTGAAGAGGCTAAAGGCACAGAGACAAAGGTAGAGGTGGTTGAAGGTATGCAGTTTGACCGCGGTTATATCTCAGCTTATTTTGTCACTAACCCTGACAAAATGGAAGCCGAACTTGAAAACCCGTATATCCTCATACATGACAAAAAGATTTCGACAATGAAGGATATGCTTCCGGTTCTTGAAGAGACTGCCCGCACGGGACGTCCGCTCATGATCATTGCAGAAGATATTGAAGGTGAAGCTCTTGCAACACTTGTTGTAAACCGTCTCCGTGGCTCTCTGAAAGTTTGTGCAGTTAAAGCTCCGGGATTTGGCGACAGGAGAAAAGAGATGCTTGAAGACATCGCAATTCTTACCGGAGGTACTGTAATATCCGAGGAAAGGGGCATGAAACTTGAAAATGCCACCATTGCTGATCTTGGTGCTGCTGACAAGGTGACAGTGAACAAGGAGAATACAACCATTGTCAATGGTGCAGGTGAGAAATCAATGATACAGGCACGGGTTAGCCAGATCAAACAGCAGATATCCACTACCACATCAGATTATGACAGGGAAAAGCTTCAGGAGAGACTTGCCAAACTGGCAGGCGGCGTTGCAGTTCTTTATATTGGTGCTGCCTCTGAGGTTGAGATGAAAGAGAAGAAAGACCGCGTTGATGATGCATTGCATGCAACACGCGCAGCCATTGAAGAAGGTATTATCCCTGGCGGAGGCGTAGGATATATCCGCGCCATCGCTAAACTTGAAGGACTGAAAGGTGAAAACGAAGACCAGACCACTGGTATTGAGATCATAAAAAGGGCCATAGAAGAACCTCTGCGTCAGATAGTTATAAATGCCGGTAAAGAGGGTGCCGTAATTGTTCAGAAGGTACGTGAAGGCAAAGACGACTACGGTTACAATGCCCAGACTGATAAATTTGAGCATCTCTTCAAGACAGGCGTTATTGATCCTGCCAAAGTTGCAAGGATAGCCCTGGAGAATGCAGCATCGATAGCCGGAATGTTCCTGACAACCGAAGCAGTGGTTGTTGAGGAAAAGGATGAGAATCCTGCCCCTCCGCAGGGTATGGGTGGCGGCATGCCGGGAATGATGTAAAAATCTATGTTACAGATAAGAAAAGCTGCACCCGCAACGGGGCAGCTTTTTTTTTCGCATCTTTGCGCAATTAATTTTTCAAATGGCAGATCCGAGACAGGTAAGAGACCTTGAGCATGAGAAGATAGGCAAGCTGATGTGGACATATTTCCTTCCTGCCTTTGCCGGGATGCTTGCCAACTCACTCTACAATGTGGTAGACCGCATCTATATAGGTCAGGGTGTTGATGCTCTTGCGCTTTCGGGCTTAAGCGTAGTGTTCCCGCTGATGCTTATTTTTATGGCTTTTGGCATGCTGGTTGGGATAGGCGCATCGGTGCGCATATCTTTGAGCCTCGGTGAGAAAAATTATGCCAGGGCTAACAAGATCCTGGGTAATGCACTTTTCCTGACTATCACCCTTGGCATAACACTGATGGTGGCAGCATATCTTCTTAAGACACCGGCATTGAAACTATTCGGTGCCGGGCCGGAAACATTAAAGTATGCCTCGGATTACTATGGGATCATTATTGCAGGAATACCTTTCGGAATGACAGGCTATGCCCTTAATAACCTTATCAGAGCCGAGGGGAATCCCCGCACATCCATGATATCCATTTTCATTAGCGCGGGGGTGAACATTATACTTGATCCTATCCTTATTTTCGGGTTTGACATGGGTGTCAGGGGAGCCGCCTATGCAACAATCTTTTCGCAGTTCATTCTTTTTATCTGGGTGCTGGTGCATTTCCGGGGTAAAAGGAGTGTTATCAAACTGATGAAGGTCAACATCAGACCTGATCCGGTAATCATAAAACTTATAGTATCTATTGGGTTTGCTCCTTTTGCAATGAATATGGCATCAAGTGTGGTCACAGGCATAATGAACTCTCAGCTCATAAAATTCGGCGGGGACATCGCTGTCGGAGCCATGGGTATTGTGAACAGCGCTACAATAATGATGGTACTGGCCATCATCTCCATCAATATGGCCACCCAGCCTATTGTAGGTTTCAACTATGGCGCAGGCCTCTATTGCCGGGTCAGGGCGGCCGTACTGCTTGCAATGAAATATGCAACATTGATAGCCATCTTCGGATGGCTGCTCTGCATGCTCTTTCCAGGTTCCATAATCAGCATCTTCAATTCTGACAACATGGAACTGCGTTCAGCAGGAATAATGGGTCTTCGGATTTATTGTGCAGTTTTGCCTGTCATAGGTTATCAGATCATAGCTTCAAGTTATTTTCAGGCTATCGGCAAGGCAAAACTTGCCACATTCCTTTCGCTGCTACGGCAATTAATTGTATTGCTTCCTCTGGTACTTATACTTCCTAAATTCTGGGGTATAGAGGGTGTCTGGATCGCAAATCCTGTTTCGGACATGGTTGCGGCCGTAATCTCTTTTATCATTTTCCGGCGGGAGTTTAATAAGTTGATATGTGATGTTCCGGGAGAGCATGCTGAACCGGTTTCAGTGCCTGCTGCAACTTACTGATCTCCCATTTTTTTCTTTCTTACAGCCGCAAGAAAATAGACAGGGATGGCTATTACAGCTGTTACTGCAGCGCCGTAGGCAAAGTTCACAGGCATCCCGAGGCCTCCTCCTGAATGGGGTGCAGAAAGCAGGTAAGTAATACATACAGCTGTCAGGAAGGTAGCAGGGATTGTCATAATCCAGTGATTCTTCCCGTTCAGTGCCAGATACATAGCAATTGTCCAGCAGGTAATGGATGCCAGCACCTGGTTGGAGATGCCCACGAATTTCCAGATTTTTGCAAACTCATCCTTCATGACAAAGGTAAGTACAAAGGCGACTGCAAAGACAGGAACAGTAATAAGCAACCGTGATGAGATCTTCTTCTGCGGTATCTTAAGCATATCAGCTATTGTAAGACGAGCGCTTCTGAAGGCTGTGTCACCGGATGTCACAGGGCAGGCCACAACCCCTATTATGGCTATTACTGCTCCTGCCTTACCGAGCCATGACCGGCATATCTCATTCACAAGCCAGGCAGGATCAGGTTTTATAGCAGGATTATTTTCCAGGGTGTGAGTGAAAGCATAGTTAAGTCCATGAACGTCACCCATATAATTCATGGCTGCTGTAGCCCATATGATCGCAACGATGCCTTCAGCCACCATGGCTCCGTAGAATATCGGGCGCCCCTGCTTTTCCGACCTGATGCACCGTGCCATAAGGGGCGACTGTGTGGCGTGAAAGCCTGAGATGGCTCCGCATGATATGATAATGAAGAGAAAGGGAAATATTGAGTTACCGGCTGCATTGGGATGAAAATTTTTAAGAGTGTCCGGGCCCAGCTCCATAAGTGTGAGAGAACCATTGAACCATTTAAACACAAGGGCGGAAAAGACACCTATTGCCATGAAGATAAGGGCTGCACCGAAAAAGGGATAGAGCATACCTATTATCTTGTCTATGGGTAACATCGTCGCAAGAATATAATAGAAGAAGATCAGCCCAAGCCAGATTGGCAGGCTGACGCCTGACATGGTGTAAAGCAGTTTTGCCGGTCCGCTTACAAATGCCACCCCCACAAAAACCAGGAGGAAGAGGGTAAATATCCGCAGAAACATCCGCATGTTCTTTCCGAGGTAAGTCCCTACCAGCTCCGGAAGGCTGGCTCCGTTATGCCTCACTGATAACATCGCTGAAAAATAGTCATGGGTTGCACCCATGAATATGCAGCCAAGAACGATCCATATATAGGCCACCGGTCCGTACATCGCTCCCAGGATGGCACCAAAAATAGGCCCCAGACCGGCTATATTCAGGAACTGGATCATAAAAATTCTCCAGCCTTTCATTGGCACAAAGTCAATTCCGTCTGTCTTTGAATATGCCGGGGTGACCCTTGAAGGATCCATTCCGAACATTCTCTCCGAGATACGTCCGTAGAGGAGGTACCCGAGGATTAAAAGTGTAACTGAACCAGCCAGTGTGATCATATTGCAGAAATTAACAACCTCTAAAATTAAAAAAAAAGAAGATAGAGTATCATTGACCGATAGCTACAGAAAAGAAAGGGTCAAATTATTTATCTTTGCAGCTGACTTGAACTGACGGCGGTAGATGGATAATATACGGAATTTCTGCATTATAGCTCATATTGATCATGGCAAGAGCACCCTGGCCGACAGGCTCCTTGAGACGACAGGGACCATAGATGCCCGTGATTTCCAGAACCAGATCCTTGACGACATGGATCTGGAAAGAGAGCGTGGCATCACTATCAAGAGTCATGCAATACAGATGATCTATGAGGAGGATGGGAAAAAGTATTTTCTGAATCTCATTGACACCCCCGGACATGTTGATTTTTCTTATGAGGTATCACGTTCCATTGCCGCCTGTGAAGGAGCACTGCTTGTGGTTGATGCAACCCAGGGTATCCAGGCCCAGACCATCTCGAACCTCTATATGGCAATTGAACACGGCCTTGAGATAATTCCTGTGCTAAATAAAATGGACTCCGCCAGTGCCATGCCTGATGAGGTTAAGGACCAGATTGTGGACCTGATTGGCTGCAGACGTGATGAGATAATTGAGGCAAGTGCCAGGACAGGTATGGGGGTTGACCGTATCCTTAGAGATATCATTGTGCGTGTGCCTCCACCCAAGGGAGATCCGGAGGCCCCATTGCAGGCGCTGATCTTCGATTCTGTTTTTAACTCTTTCAGGGGTATTATTGCATACTTCAAGATTTCCAATGGTACAGTCCGTACCCATGATCTGGTAAAGTTTGTGAATACCGGAAGCGAGTATGAGGCCGATGAGATAGGTGTTCTGAAGATAAAACGCGAGCCGCGTAATGTTTTGAGCTCAGGTGATGTGGGTTATATTATCTCCGGCATAAAAAATTCCGTGGAGGTAAAAGTAGGTGATACAATCACACATGTAGCCCGGCCATGCGGGGAAGCCATATCCGGTTTTGCCGATGTCAAGCCTATGGTCTTTGCCGGCATATATCCGGTAGACGCCGATGACTATGAAGATCTCAGGGCATCCATTGAGAAGCTCCAGCTGAATGATGCCTCACTCACATTTATACCGGAGTCTTCAGCTGCTCTTGGATTCGGCTTCCGATGCGGATTCCTTGGACTCCTCCATATGGAGATAGTCCAGGAGCGCCTCGACAGGGAGTTTGATATGGATGTAATCACCACAGTTCCCAACGTCTCTTTCAGGGTTCTTACAACGAAGGGTGATATTGTAGATGTACATAATCCTTCCGGAATGCCGCCTGTGACTACAATTGACGAGATTGAGGAGCCTTATATTCATGCACAGATAATTTCAAAGTCGGAGTACCTTGGCTCAATCCTGAAACTCTGCATTGAAAAGAGAGGGATGCTGAAGAACCAGGTTTATCTGACCAGTGACAGAGTTGAAGTGACGTTTGACATGCCTCTCTCAGAGATAGTTTTCGGTTTTTATGACAAGCTGAAGAGCATCTCAAAAGGTTATGCATCATTTGATTATCATATCACAGAGTACAAGAAAGCAGACCTGGTAAGACTTGACACCCTCCTGAACGGAGAGATGGTTGATGCTCTCTCGACTCTTATTCACAGGGGACATGCATACGACTTTGGAAGAAGAATGTGTGAGAAACTTCGGGAACTGATACCAAGACAGCAGTTTGATATAGCCATTCAGGCAGCAATAGGAGCAAAGATAATTGCACGTGAGACGGTTAAGGCTGTACGTAAAGATGTTACAGCTAAGTGTTACGGAGGAGACATTACCCGTAAGCGCAAGCTTCTTGAGAAGCAGAAGAAAGGAAAGAAAAGGATGCGCCAGATAGGAAATGTGGAGGTCCCACAGCAGGCTTTCCTGGCAGTACTGAAACTTGATTAGGTCAATGATCAAAAAAAATCATCTGAAAAGTTGCATATAATTATAAAATGCTACCTTAGCATTCCTCTGGGATTTGAATTGTGAAAGAAAACCATATTATCAAGACCCTAAAACTGACCTAAACTGGTACCCCGTCAGGATATACATCCGGCGGGGTATTTTTTAACATATAAGTTTGTACCCTTTTCCGTGGATGTTGAGTATTCCAACTGCAGGGTCATTCCTGAGATATTTGCGTAGTTTGGTTATGTACACATCCATGCTCCTGGCATTGAAATAATTGTCGTCAATCCAGATAGATTTAAGAGCAAAGTTTCGTTCAAGCACTTCATTGCGATGCCGGCAGAGCAGTTCAAGGAGCTCAGACTCCTTGGTGGTTAGTTTTTGCGACTGGTTTTTAAAGGTCAGTATCTGTTTGGTTACATCGAATGAAAAGGCGCCGATGGAATAATGATTCTGTGGAGCCTCTGATTCACGCTTTGAAGAGCGACGGAGGATTGCTTCGATACGGTAAACCAGTTCTTCCATTGAAAACGGTTTGGTCAGGTAGTCATCAGCTCCTGAACGGAAGCCTTCAATAACGTCATCCTTAAGGTTCTTAGCTGTCAGGAAGATAACCGGGATATGCTGATCAATGGCTCTTATCTCTCTTGCCAGTGTAAATCCGTCCATCTCAGGCATCATCACATCAAGCAGACAGAGAGTGAATTTTTCCTTTTTGAACAACCCCAGCGCGTGTGCACCGTCAGTTACCAGTGTGGTCTGGTAATCCTTGAGCATGAGGTAGTTGTTAAGTAACAGACCCAGATTGGGGTCATCCTCGGCAAGCAATATCCTGATTTTTTTCATTTCGGCTGATCTTTAGGAAGCTGGATGATTATTTTGGTCCCTTTGTTTAACTGGCTTTCGGCTTTGATAGTTCCGTGATGTTCATCGATTATGGTTTTGACATAACTGAGTCCCAGGCCGAATCCTTTTATATTATGGGTATTCCCTGCAGGTATACGGTAAAACTTTTCAAATATATGTTTCAGGTGGTCCCTGGAGATACCGATACCGTTGTCAGAAACCGTTACGGTTATACTTTTCTGATGCTCCTCGGTGGAGATTGTTATTTCCGGTGTTCGCGAAGAATATTTGAGGGCGTTATCAATCAGGTTAAGGAATACATTCAGAAAATTTGCCTCATCGATCTTTATTACCGGGTCACCGGCATGTAAGTGTGTCGATATCATCCCGCCGCGACCGGTAACTTGCAGAGAGAAATTGTCAACAGCTTTTTGTATTACCTTATGTATGTCTGTATCCTGCTTATTGAGTTCCAGTTTGACCTTTTCAAAAATGGCTGTCTGGAGCACCTTCTCCACATGAAATTTCAGCCTTGTGCTCTCTTCATTGATGATTGTTGCCAGTCCGCTTACATCCCGGGATTTTTCAGGTATTTTCTTGTCTGCAAGCATCTGTGAAGCCAGTGAGATGGTTGCAATGGGAGTCTTAAGCTCATGGGTCATGTTGTTTATGAAATCACTTCTGATCTCTGAGAGCTTTTTCTGACGGAAGATAACGATAAAGGTGCTTGTTGAAAGGATAAGCAGAAAGAGAAGCATTATCAATGATGAGAAGGCCATGAATGCTATCTGGCTGAATTTGTAATCTTCCTCTTCGGGGAAATATATTGAGAGAATGTTATTTCCGGGAACAGGGTCATTGGGGAAGAGCTGGCGAAGGTATTTATTTGCACCTGAGCTCTCACTGTAATCCGGTGTCCGGTAAATCATTCCTCCGAAGTCGCCCCTGACCGCGAATTCATAGTCAATATAAATACCGACGGCAACAAGCGAGTTTTTGATCAGGTCATTAAGATATTCAGATGAGAAGCGTTCTCTGAGAGGGGGCGTCTCATGAAGTATCCGGCTGACGATGTTCTCTATAGAGATCACTTTGCTTGTCATCCTTTCAGATGCTCCTACAGTAAGGCTCTGGCCTGTCGGTTCCGTTACCTCCGGAAAAGTTTCACGCTGACCTTCGTCCGGTGTCAGGAGGTATGTGCGGCCGGCTCTGTTCACAATGACAGACCTTACACCGGGATTAAATCCATATTTCTCCAGCAGTCTCGAATCAGGTGATTGATTTTCGGCCGGGGACTCAGGGTCTCCTGCTTCCGTGTCAGGATCTTCCGGATTAATCTCACTGATGATACGGTTGTAGGTCTCCGTCTTTTCCAGTTCGATGACAACCTCTTTCAGGGCTTCATTTACACCAAACCGAAACTCCTGATCTTCAGTGCTTACAACACTGTTGATCCATCTGACCTGAATGATCACCAGGCCCGAAATGGCTAAAAAGAAAAATACCGCCAGCAAAACTATGTACTTACGCTTCATAGTTTAACAAATGTAATCCGTTAATTGCCTGCTCGCCATGGTTTAACGTATTTTAACAACAGTCGTCAATTTTCTTCTACCCTCCGTAAAGTTAAAAATGTGTTAAATATCAATAATTTAAGTATTCCTTAAGATTCAATTGAAAAAATGAAATTATCTTTGTACTGTTTATGGCACGATAGTTGTGTAATAAACATTGGAGTTTTTTTCATAGGTTAGGTTAGTTTTAGGGTTAACGCAGAAGAGGAGGTAAGAAATTGCCTCCTTTTCCTTTTTTACTGCACCAGGAGTTTCGTGTTCCTGTCGTTTATCAGGGTGCTGTTAAATACAAACACGGCAGTAATATCCGGGTTTTTTCTGATCAGCGCAGAAAGGTTGTCGGCTTTTGCCCTGTCGGGGACTCCGTGGATTACCAGGAAGAAATCAATGGTTTTGAGTTTCCTGATAAGGAAATTGCCGGGAGTCCTGTTTGAGATAAGTGAGAGTATTGCCGGCGAAGTGGTGAAAACGGAAAAATGAGGTGCATCGTCTCCTGATCCTGCTATAATATCATTGCTGCTGTGCTGCAGGGAGATACCCAGTTGCCTGTTCAGCATTACTGAAAGACGGTAATCGGGTTCAGAGGTAACGATCCCAAGGAACAGGAACTCTGCAGGTTCAGCGGAAAAAATTGTGTGTCTTGTTATTTTTTCCTTTTCTTTCACGCTGTTGCGTTTATTTGTTCCCAGGCTCTTATTGATGCATCCTGTTCTGCTTCTTTCTTGGAAACGCCATGACCCGTGGAGGTGGTTTCATTGTTTATTTCGAGAACTACGGTAAAATAAGGTTTTAGGGTCACCGGGTCAGGTGATTCTGAAAAGTTGAAGCTGACAGGATACCGGTTTTTCTGCCCGTATTCAAGAATGAGGCTCTTATAATCTGTTTCTGCCTCGAGGACCCTGTTAAGGTCGAGCTGTTTTTTAAGAACCTTTTCAATAAAGAACCTGCTGGTTTTTTCATATCCGGCATCAATGAAGAGAGCTCCTACCAGTGCCTCAAGGGCATTTCCGTAAAGGTTACGTGATGCGCTTGTCGATGAAGTATTTGAGACTATGAAACTCCCCAGCTGCATGGATATAGCAATCTGGTTCAGCATATCCCTGTTGACTATCCGTGCCCTGGTTTTTGTCATGAATCCTTCACCGGCGCCGGGGTAAAGGTTAAAGAGATATTCGGAAAGAATTGAGTCAATGATTGCATCGCCCAGGTATTCAAGCCTTTCGTTGTTAATCCTTGAGCCGTCGGGTAGAGTAAAGGATGCAGAACGGTGAATGAAGGCCATTTCATATAGCCTGAGGTTCCTCGGACGGAATCCAAGCAAAGATTTCAGGCGGGCACCAAAATCCTGCCTGTCATGAATCAGAGTATTATTTTTGCGATTGCGTAGCAGGAACACTACATCTCAAATTTCTTTAATATAACCGAAGCGTTATGACCGCCGAAACCGAAAGTATTGCTCATTGCCACCCTTACACTCCTTTTCTGAGCTTTATTGAGTGTCAGGTTGAGCCTCTGGTCTATTGCCGGGTCAGGGTTCTTAAAGTTGATAGTTGGCGGGACGGTGTCATTTATCAGACTCATGACGGTGGCAATTGCTTCAATGGCGCCGGCAGCACCAAGAAGATGTCCTGTCATTGATTTTGTGGAGCTTATGTTCATCTTATATGCATGCTCGCCAAACAGGGTAATGATGGCTTTGGTCTCGACAACATCACCAAGAGGAGTGGATGTGCCGTGAACATTGATGTAATCAATATCTTCAAGCCTTAGCCCGGCTTCAGCCACACACTGTTTCATCACGTTGACAGCTCCCAGACCATCAGGATGAGGGGCGGTGAGGTGGTAAGCATCAGCCGTAAGACCCGTGCCTATCACTTCTGCATATATTCTGGCTCCCCTGGCTATAGCATGATCGTAAGCCTCAAGGATGAGGGCTCCTGCACCCTCGCCTATTACAAATCCGTCCCTGGTGGCATCAAAAGGCCGCGAGGCTGTGGCGAATTCCTCATTATTGGTTGAGATAGCCTGCATGGCGTTAAAACCACCCATACCTGCAGCATTTATTGCCGCTTCAGATCCGCCGGTCACAAAAACATCGGCTTTACCCAGGCGGATATAGTGAAAAGCATCGATCAAAGCGTTTGTTGAAGAGGCACAGGCAGATACTGTAGCGAAATTCGGGCCGCGGAATCCGTATTTAATGGAGATAAGACCGGCGGCAATATCGCTGATCATCTTGGGAATGAAAAAAGGGTTAAAGCGGGGAGTACCATCACCCGCCAGAAACCCTCTCAATTCTTCAAGAATAGTCTCTATTCCGCCGATACCTGATGCCCAGATGACACCAATACGGTCCTTGTCGGAGGCTTCCGGATCAAGACCGGCATCCGCTATAGCTTCATCAGCCGCAACGAATGCGTACTGAGCATAACGGTCCATCTTTCGGCCCTCTTTCCGGTCAAAATGATTTGCCGGATCAAACCCCTTTACCTCACAGGCAAAACGGGTTTTGAACTTTGAGGCATCAAAATGGGTTATCAGACCGGCACCGCTTACACCGTCAACAAGACCTTTCCAATAATCCTGCAGCGTGTTGCCGACAGGGGTCAATGCCCCCATTCCGGTAACTACGACTCTTCTCATTATA
>DATKUS010000029.1:0-2857 GCA_035530535.1 Bacteroidales bacterium | reverse complement strand
TAGGGTTTGTAATAATCGCCCCAGATCTCAT
This sequence comes from Bacteroidales bacterium, assembly GCA_035530535.1. Lineage (GTDB taxonomy): Bacteria > Bacteroidota > Bacteroidia > Bacteroidales > VadinHA17 > SR-FBR-E99. The sequence goes on along the minus strand of DATKUS010000029.1, from coordinate 2,826 downwards.
AAGGATAGATAAAGAAAGCGCGCGCCGTCCGGTAAGCCCTTTCAAGATACTCATCAGCACTCAGATAGCTGACCTTGTCAGGATACATCTGAGCAATCTGGTACATATGGTAATAGAGCATGAAAATATGGGGGTAGTCATATGAGCGCCAAACCTGCATTCGGTCGAGCTGGCGACTTCTTATGCCTGCCCTGGCATTGATGTCCCTTGCCACCTTCCAGTTGGGAACACCGTAGATGCCGTAGGGATAGGGATCATCCTTGTCTGTCCTTTGAAGTTTGTCCCATACGAAGTTCTTAAGATAATACTCTATTGCCTGTATCTCGCTGTCATCAGGATAATAGACATTCTTTGCAGCCAGGTACGGTGCCTTGCAGAGGGCAGGATCATCACAGGCAAGCACATAACCCCACCATCCGTCGAAGCCGTCGGTGTCATCAGGACTTCGCAGGATGCTGTGCTTCATGTCATAGACGGAAAAGAGTCCGTTATACCACTTTGTTGTGTCACGGTGCTGCTGACTTTTGACAATGAAAGCACTGCGCTTCTTTATCAGAGTCTCAACAGGCTCAGTGGAGAAGAACTCGAGATAAGTCTTCTGCCCGTTGCCGAAATGCACAGTAAGCAGGTTTTCTCCCAGCTTGCCGAACTCTGCTTCATAGATAAAGTGGCCCGGTTGCTTTTCACCCACCTGTTTTACTCTTGTCTTCAGCGGGAACTCTGCTGTTACTGAATCAATTTTGTTTTTTGTATGTAGTGAGAAGAGTGCTTTGAGGTCTGAGGGGATTGTCATCCCCGGCACCACCCTGATGTCAAAAAGTCCATCTTCATAAAGCATCTGCCGCATCTCATCCCAGCTCTCTGCCCACCGGAGTTTAAAACCGTAGCTGATGCGGCTGTTTTCGCTTCCTGCAGGCCCCATATCAAGTGAGGTGTGCGGCTGCCGCCAGGTACCGCTTTTTACAGCAGGTCCTGATACAGCTGAATGAATAAAAACCTTGTAATCACCCGCATCATCAAAATACTCAAGCTTCGTCCCTTTTTTGGGGAGCACCATCAGGAAAGGGCCCTCTCCCGAAGGCCGTGCAAAATAAATAAATGAGCCGCTGCCGGAGATGAACTGGTGCTTCGTGAATGACTTCTCGAAGATGGCTTCCGGGCTTCCTCCTCCGGGCCTCCTGAAAGGCAGGCTCACTGCCAGGTCACCGATGGTGACAGGCCACTGCATCATCGACTCAATATTGATATCATAGTCGATACCTTCAGGGGTGAGGGTGTACCTCTGCTCCATCTTCTGGGGCATCCCCTTTTCATAGTTGATGATGCTGACAACGCTGTCAGACCCGGCAACGATGCGGGTGCTGCCCTTGAAGATGTCAAGCCAGGCGCCCCTGACAATTTCATAAGTAAGAGAAGCCCTTCCCCATGACCGCTCACCGATGACATTAGCTCCGAAAGGATCGGACGGCGATGTCAGCGACGTAAGACCGTCGATTGTCACTGTTCCGCTTATGGCGCTGTTTTCCAGGATGATCCTGCCGGCACGTGCCTGCGCATGCACCGAAGCATGACATGTACACATTGCCAGTACTATCAGCAGGCAAACACGGGGAAGGGCTCTCATTTTCATTGTACTGTTATCTGATGTGTCGGTTTTGAAACGCTGATCACAGTCTCAAACGCTGTGGCACCTGATCTCACTGCTTTCACCTTCTTACCGTCAACGGTCACCACAGGTTCATTTCCTTCAGGAGTTGTAACCGTCAGAATTGAGGTATGGCTGCCGCCTGACCTGTTCTCGATGGTAAAGGTTACTTTGTCAAGTGCCGGAGTGACGATTATCTGTTTCTCATCTGCAAAACCGTCGTGGTCAAGGCTCAGTGTCTTCCTGACTTTCTCTGTGACGATGGAGAATCTGGATCTCACGCCGTCACGCGGGATAACATTAAACCCTTTTTTGGACTGTGTCATGACACCGCCGTAGGCTATCCACCCGAATAGCGGGTCATCTGACAGTACTGTCTGCGCCATCCTGAAAATGGCTCCGTTACCGAGGTCAGCCTCACCGTCATAATACCATGCTCCGCGGTCGATGTCCTTCCTTATCCAGGCCCTGCCGGTCTTCGACTCCATGAAGGCCCATCCCATGGCTCCGTCATTCTGTTTACCCGGGAACCAGAAGCCGTAATCTGACTCGGCGGTACCGGTATTCATAAGCGCAAAAGAGCTCAGGTAGGAGGCGTAACCCAACTGCAGCCAGTCGTACGGTTTGGCAGAGAAGTTAATGCCATAATCAAGGATTGACCACCCGCCCATCCTCGCCATGTAACTCAGGCAGTGGTTGTCAGAACTGTTGGTGAAATCGCTGCCAAGCAGGAAATACTTTGCCTCAAGCCAGCCGCGTACAGCCAGTCCGGCAAGATTCTGCCTGTCCATAAACTCGCGTGCATCTTCCTTACGGACAACAGGATGAGAATACCAGACACTGTCCTTTTTGTCATACCAGAGGTTTGTGTCAGGCTTCATCTCGTTCAGTGTGCCGTATTTTGCGAATGCATATGACGACTCGAAGGCGGTTCTGTCAAGTGCATATTCAGATCTGAAAGGGTAGACATCATCATAGACAAAGTATTTGACCTTCTTTTCATACTCATTTCTCAGCCAGGCTGCATCATTTGTCCTTCCTGCTTTCTCAAGGTCGGCTATCAGGGGCTCTATCACAAGCTCATTATAGCAACCCCATTTGTATGTCTCATACCATGGGAGTATCTCATAGGGATAGATAAAGTAAGCCCTGGCGGTCTGGTATGCACGTTCAATATAACC
>DATKUS010000028.1:0-4741 GCA_035530535.1 Bacteroidales bacterium | reverse complement strand
TGGAGAAGAAGGGTGCTACCGGATCTTCAGCTTTTTTACAGGAGCTGAAGAGAGATCCAAATATTAGCAGCACCGAAATGATTGCCATTCCTGCGCCTTTGAAACTGAAGTAACTATTTGTTTTCATGTCTTTCTTATTTTACTCTTTATTTACCTCCGGCTATTGCCTGCTTACTCCACCATACGGGTGTTTTCATATCGTTGGCTCCGCCCATATCCTCCAGTGCAACACTCGCATTGGCATTGTTTGTTGACATAGTTGAGTTGGGAAAGCCTAATCTTGTTGGAAGGATATTATCATTGTAAATGGTTCCCTCACCGATTGTAAGCACCGGGAAACCTGTCCTGCGATATTCATGGTATGCTTCCATACCCACCCAGAAGAGGGCAAGGTACTTCTGATTTCCCAGGAATTCAGTTTTGTCCGCAGCCAGGTCCCATGAACCCAAAGGTGAAGCAAGATAGGTATCAACATCAGCAGAAGTGATTGTAACCACAGGCTCTGAAAACGCTCCCTGCTCTGACCACTTTTCCATTGAGGCTCTTAATCCTGCCTCATAGTAATTTTTTGCACCAGCAGGTCCGCCGGAAATCAAACCGTTCAGGGCCGCTTCAGCAAAGATGAATTGAACCTCGGCATAATCCATATATGTTGCAGGTGCATTCTTTCTGCAGAACACTTTGTAATTCAGCCATGAGGTGCCTATGTCAACAGTACTTCGCTCCTGGTCAGTGCATCCCGATTTTGTTCCTATCCAGATATTATCAGGATTAACAGCCACAACATTATTCTTTTTACCGATAATCGGCAGACGGGGGTCAACATATATCTGATTTCCGCTTATGTCAGTCTGGACTGTCATGCCAATAAGCTGCCTTGTCAGTTTCCTGCCGCTTGATGTGAATTCGCTCTCGGTGGTAAGGCCAAAATTGCTTATGTAAGGGTCGTTACCGGAGAACTCCACTGTTGCATTATCCAGGTTGGATGTGAATACAGGGTATTTGGCGGGATTGTTAAAAATTTCGGTCATCTTCGTTCCGACGTTCATTTCGGTGCGACCGCTGACTCTGCATAAAAGTCTCAGATATAGAGAATTATTGAACTTCCTCCATGACTCCATGTCACCTCCGTACATGCCGTCCATACTTGGAATAAGGAAAACGGGATTGGTTGCATAAATATCATTTGCCTTATCAAGCTCCTGAAACAGGAATTGATATATCTCTTTCTGAGAGTTGAATTTCGGAGTAAGTGTTCCTCCGAGTTTTCTGCCTGAGAAAGCTTCCTCATACGGAACACTTCCAAACATATCGGTCATATTTGAAAAGAAGAGTACCTTGAAGGTTAAAGCAATTGCCTCCAGTGATTTATCACCCTGTTCCTGAGCCAGTTCATACATGTGGTCAATATTCTTTCCATAAGTGGCATAATGACTCCAGAAACCAGCCCAATCTCTTGATTCTTCAAGGAAATAGAGATGTTCCCTGCGGGTGACGCCGCCTGTGTGTGCTGTGAACTGTATCAGTTCATTGTTGTAGTACCAGGTACGGTTCAGCCAGTTGTTGGCAGAATTGTAGAGTATAGGCTCAAAAAGGCCTGATGCCTGAATCATACCCACTGTGGTTCTGTTTGGATTAGTGTTAATCTCCTCGAAATTTTTGGTACAGGAGTTAGACAATCCAAGCACGAGCGCACATATTATGATATATTTTATCTTTTTCATCTCTTATCAGTTTTTTAATTAAAATGATAGTCTAAGGTTAATGCCTTTTGTGCGTGTCATCGGATATGATCCGGCTTCTATGCCGTTAAAGACATTTGTCCCGGTCATCATACCTCCTTCAGGGTCATACTGCGGCCATTTGTCCCATGAAAAGATATTTGTTGCAAAGATTGCAATACTGGCTCCCTGGAGGAAGCCGGTTTTTCTGCAAATGGTCTCAGGAAGATCATACTCAAGCCTGGCTTCTTTAAATTTCAGGAAAGAGGTGCTGTAGGTGTGTGCTTCACCATTATACCGGTCAAGCGTAAGGGCCTGATAATATGTATAAATGCTGCTTGTGACAGTATTGTTGGGCTCGCATACAAGGGTGCCGTCTTCATTGGCAGAAACCTGATTAACTCCTTTCGCAACTATACCATCATAACGGCCTTCGAGAGAGTTGGTCAGTTTACCCTGGTATGATAAAATACCGTCGGTTACTGAGAATCTGTGACCGCCCCACTGGTAAGAGAACAGAGCATTCAGAGAAAAACCTTTATACCTGAATGAGGAGCTGAAACCTCCCCTCCAGTCAGGATTAACTTTACCCAGGAAATTATCAGCTGTTGATACCAATGATGGCAGGCCGGTGTTTGTATCTAAGAGAACCTGTCCGGAGCAGTCAATTTTATTTCCTTCGTCGTCAAGATAATAGGAGCCTTCCGGGGCTTTCTTAACTGCAAAGCCGTACAACTGGTGCATCTCCTGGCCTATATAAGAGTACACATGGAGTCGCCCACCGATTGTTGTTCCCATATTAGTCTCAAGTGGCTGATTCGGGTTCCAGTCATCCTGTAAACTGACGAGTGTATTGATGTTTCTCGACCAGTTAAGGTTCACATTCCATGAGAAGTCCCTTACCTTAACAGGGGTTGCAAAGAATGATACTTCTATCCCCTTGTTATTGATCTCCCCTGCATTTATCTTCATTGAAGAGGCCCCCACAATAGGGTCAATATCCACAGAAACAATCTGGTTCGTGGTTGAAGAGTTGTAGAGTGCAAGGTCAAAGCCCATACGGTTCTTTAAGAATTTGGCGTCCAGGCCAAGTTCCCAGCTTTCAACGTTTTCCGGTTTGATCATAGGATCCGGGATGGTAGACGGAAGAGTATACCCTCCGCTAATGGAAGATGCAGAGTAGTACTGATCAAGTGAATAAGGGCCGGTATCATTACCTACATTTGCCCATGAGAGACGAAGTTTGGCAAATGTTATGGCAGGGACATTGGTCTGAAAATCAAACAGTTTATCAAGTAAGACACTTCCGGCAACAGAAGGGTAGAAGTATGACCAGTTGCCTCTTGATAACGCACTTGACCAGTCATTGCGGCCTGTTATATCAAGATAAAATGTATTATCCCATCCAAGTGAAATAAATCCGTATAAGCTGTTGATGACTTTGGAACTTCTGTAATTGTCAGGCGTAGGATTAATACCTGTAGGAACATTTGATGTGTGGTAGACGCCATCGATATCCAGTTCATTGAGCTGAACCGTATTGCTGAAATACTGGGTTACCATGTTGTTTCCCCCGAAGGCAACCGTGGAGGTCAGCTTTTCGTTCAGGAAATCCTTCTTATACCTGAGGAGGAAATCGGTATTGAACTCATAGTTGGTAAGCGACTGCTCCCTGTAGAATCCGTTATTCCATCCGAAGGTCATCTTTGGTTTTCTCTGGGTTCTGAACTCAACTCCCATATCCATTCCGGATTTAATATCAAGCGTGAGGCCTTTTGCCAGATCAATCGTAAAGCCTGCTGTTCCGAATACCCTGTCCTTATTGGTTGTATTCAGTTCTTCATAAAGGACTCTGTAAGGATTATAGGAACCTGTTCCGGCAAAAACCAGGCTATTCCCGTTTTCCGAAATTGTTGCATTCCTGTTGATGGAATTGAATCTTCCTTCAAAGTATTCAGTCCTCCAGTCGTTCATGGAATTTGAGTTGTAACCCCACATCAGGTCATACATTACCGTTGTCTGGTGATAACCGGCCATCGGCATATTATCACTGTCGGTACGGTAATAGTTGACTTTTGTATTGAATTTGATGTATTTGTTTATGGGTGTTTCAAAAGAGATGGCATATGACTGTTTTTTGAATCCGGTGTTAGGAAGGATCCATTCATTTCTCGTGTCATTTACCGAAAAGCGGATGTTTCTTCCTTCACCGTCGCTTCCGCTTATGGAAACTGAATTGTTATATGTAACGCCGTTCTGGAATACTCCTGTAAACCAGTCATCCTTGTATACAAAAGGGGTTTTGGATATCAGGCCTGTTTCCCAGTCTTTGCCTTCATACTGGTAGCGAAGTTTGTCGGGGGAAAATGCTTCTCCCCAGGCATAACGCGAGAGGTTTCTCGGTGGGAAATCAGTGGTCCCGACAAGGGCTGGATTTAGGGTCCAGAAATTATATTCGTTAAGTCCCATGTCAGAACCCGACCCGTATTGTGTTTGAAAATCGGGCCAGTAACCGGGCGTTTCAACAGCAACAGATGAGTTGACAGTCACACCGATACCTTTATCTTTGCGTCCTGATTTTGTCGTGATCACTACGGCACCGTTAGCGGCCCTGGATCCATAAAGGGCTGTTGCCGCGGGGCCCTTGAGGATTGATACCGTTTCTATGTCTTCAGGGTTAATGTCGCTAGCGCCGTTACCGTAGTCCACAGGAAAATCAGACCCTGAATTTGTATAGCTACTGCTTGATGATGTTGCCGTAGTACCTGATCTTATTGGAACGCCGTCAACAATGAACAGGGCCTCATTGCTCCCGTAGTTCAGTGACTGGTCACCACGGAGGGTTACCCTCATTGAACTGATAGGGCCCGTATTGGCTCCTGCGAATGTAAGTCCTGCTACTTTTCCCGACATGCCGTTTAACCAGTTGGATGAGACTGTCTGAGTAATATCCTCATTTCCGACTTTGGTCACGGCATATCCCAGTGACTTCTCCTCACGGGTCAACCCCAGTGCTGTCA
>DATKUS010000027.1:0-39793 GCA_035530535.1 Bacteroidales bacterium | reverse complement strand
CCCTTCAACCAGCTTATAGTCATCCTGGTCGACTTTAAATCCTTCGGCCGCTGTATTTATGAATTCAAGTTCTATACTGCTGACCTCTAATCCGTCTGAACGACAGTATTCAAGGAGCTGCACCAGGACTATAATCTTCTGGTTCAGGGTAAGCTGCGCCCCTATATCATAGCAAATCTTTATTATCCTTACTGAGATGGCTGCATTACGCCTGGATTCATTGCCTTTCTTCAGGCGCAGCTGGGCCTCGGCATAGTAGTCATCAAAGATACTGAGGTAAGCATTAACTCCCTCCTGGTTAAGCAGGGGTTTAAGAAATGCTTCAACCACCCTGCGACGGTCCCTTTCACTGCCCTGTGCAGGGGCAATAATTGCGAAGAGATGCATCAGGGTATTCAGGATCTTTTCATTCATCGCAGACTCATGAAGACATTATGACTTTAAGAGGTGAAAATACTAAAAAGAGGTTAAAAATCCTAACTTATTTATTGTTCTCATCCTTACCTTTCTTTCTCCCTGGTGATGCGCCGGTGCCTTTTACCGAATACCCGAATTTACCGATGAATTTGCCTGTGTCATAATACTTCCCGTGAGAATAACATAATGGCAGAGATTTGTCAAGTCTGAATACTCCACTCTGACTGTCAATGTATTTCTCGTCAGCATTCACGGCAACAACCTCGGCAATGAACATATGATGAGATCCGAGCTCTTTTATCTCTTTTACAATGCACTCTATGCTAAGGGGTGATTCTTCAATGAGTGGCGCCTTCACTACAGTTGCAGGCACTGGTGTTAGTCCTGTCTCCTTGAATTTATCGTGGTCAGCACCCGACCGTACGCCGCACCAGTCAGTGGCCCACGCCAGCTTACGCGTAGTGAGGTTGATAACAAAATCACCGTTTCGCCTGATAATGTCATAGGAATGCCTCGACGGCCTTACAGAGATATAGCACATTGCCGGATCAGTGCAAATGGTCCCGGTCCATGAAACAGTAAGAACGTTATAGCCTTCCTCGCTGGTGCCGCAGCTCACCAGAACAGCAGGCAGGGGATAGATCATTGTTCCTGGTTTCCAGATTACTTTACCCATCTTTTTTTCTTCAAAAGTATATTATTTCTGTGATTCCGAAATTAAGATGCTGTATGGCAGAGGTCCAGGTTCAGCAGGCGATCAACATTACCGCAGGCAAGTGTCATCAGGAATAAGCAATATTCCATTGATCTGCAATAAGTGGCAGATAGATGGTGATTGTCAATTCTCAGGCCGGGCCGCCTCTGACAAAACTCTGAAGGCATGAATCAAAGTCGCTGTAAATGTCAAACACTTTGTTCAGCTGAAGAGTATCAAACAGATTCTGCGCTGCCGGTGTAAGGCTGCAGAACCTGAAAGTACAGTAGTTGGCGCGGGCAACGCGCAGCATATGAAGGAACATGGCAAAACCGGTGCTGTCAAGATAGTTAACTCCTGAAAGATCAATGACAGCGCGGGAATGAGGGATATCAAAGAGTCTCATTATGGCAGGCCTGATGGTATCAACATTCAGGGCATTGATCCGGTCATTTCCAAACCTGACTATGTCAATGCCCTCATTCTTCTCTAAAAATACCATTTTCAGTTACCGGGTTTTTCCAATATAATGATCAATCTCCTTCATGACAAGGATAGTATCGGCTTCGAACCTCGAAATGAAATCCGGATAATCATCAGGACTCAAGCCGGCTTTTGCCTTCAGTTCAAAGGCCTTGAGCATTTTGGAGGTTTCCTCCATACCCATTACGGTGACAGATCCTTTGGCCTTGTGCGCCAGGAGTCCAAGCTCAAGAAACTGTTTTTTTTCATTAAGCTGCTTCATCTCTGTGATAAATTCAGGTATCTGATCCCTGAATATTGCCACAATCTCCTCTCTTATTTCCCTGTCTCCACCGGTAACATTTTCAAGATAGTCAGGGTTAAAAACCTTATAGTCCATCTGCGCAGGTTTATTTTAATTACAAATATAGAAATTATGTTGCGCGCAGGTAGCGGATCATGACTAAAAGATGAGGTGTCAAAAATGATTTATCGCAGGTTTTTATCAGTTTAAAAATGATACTTTTGTCATGAACACTAAAAATGAACATTAAAAATTACACAATGAAAAATACTCCATTTCTTAAATTTCATGAGGTTTTGAGAGCTAAGATCATACCCTTTGCAGGGTATAATATGGCCGTGGAATATACAGGCATAAATGATGAGCATATGGCTGTCCGTGAGAAGATTGGTGTATTTGATGTATCGCACATGGGAGAATTCTGGGTGAATGGAGCCAATGCTCTTCCTTTCCTTCAGTATGTTACATCGAATGATGTATCAGTTCTTACCGACGGAAAGGTTCAGTATACATGTTTCCCAAACGGAAAGGGAGGTATAGTTGATGACCTGCTGGTTTACAGGTTCAATGCAGAGAAATATCTTCTTGTCGTCAACGCTGCAAATATTGAGAAGGACTGGAACTGGTGCGTTGAAAATGCCAAAAGATTCGGAATAACCGCCGGTCCTGGTTATGAGCTTCATAATGCCTCTGATGGAACGGCCCAGCTGGCTGTTCAGGGCCCGCTGGCGCTGAAAGCCATGCAGAAGCTTACCTCAACACCTGTTGAAGATATGGAATATTACACATTCAAGGTGCTCGATTTTGCAGGCATTAAAGATGTCATTTTCTCAACAACCGGTTATACCGGATCAGGGGGATGCGAAATATATGTCAGGAATGCTGACGGACAGAAACTATGGGAGGCCGTATTCGAAGCCGGCGCTGAGTTTGGGATCAAACCTGTAGGGCTGGGAGCAAGAGATACCCTTCGTCTTGAAATGGGATTCTGTCTTTACGGTAATGACATAAATGATACAACTTCACCTATTGAGGCAGGCCTTGGATGGATAACCAGGTTTGTTCCGGGAAAGGATTTTGTTGACAGGGAACTGCTGCAGAAACAAAAAGATTTTGGGACAGAGAGAAGGCTTAAGGGCTTCCTGATGGTAGACAAGGGCATTCCGCGTCAGCATTATGAAGTTGTTGATGCAGGCGGCAACATTATTGGTGAAGTAACTTCCGGAACCATGTCGCCGGTGCTCAAACAGGGTTTAGGTATGGCTTATCTGAAGAATGGATTCTGGAAGGCTGATACTGAAATATTTATACGTGTCAGGGGAAAAGACCTGAAGGCAAAAGTTGCCAACCCTCCTTTTTACAGGAAATAACTGATCTCATACTTTACTTCCCTGCAATGGAGAAGAAAATCCTTGAAATATGTTTTTCTCCGGCGATGTTCGGAGCACACGCTGACAAAGAGGCTGTGGTTGTGATAATTGATATCCTGCGTGCCACCAGTTCCATATGCACTGCTTTTGCCAATGGTGTCAGCAGAATCATTCCCGTTTCAACGGTTGAGGAAGCCAGGGGAATGAAAAAAAATGGATATCTTCTGGCAGCAGAACGTGATGGGTTTGTGCTTGATTTTGCAGACTTTGGTAACTCACCATTTAATTTCTCACCTGAAATTGTTAAGGGCAGGGTAGTGGCTTACAGTACCACCAATGGCACCGGGCTAATGCAAATGGCTTCACGATGTCATGCTGTGGTCATAGGCTCATACCTTAACTTCACCTCCATCTGCAGGTGGCTCATAAATCAGGACCGTAAGGTGATTATCATTTGTGCCGGATGGAAGCAGCGTTTTAACCTTGAAGATACACTTTGTGCCGGGGCAATGGCTGAAAAACTGATGGCTGACGGGGACTTTACAACTGTGTGTGACTCAGTCCATGCATCCCTCGATCTATGGCATCTTGCGAAAAACGATATTCTGGGATACATTGAAAAGGCCGCACAGAGATCAAGGCTCAGGGATAAGGGGTTGGATGACTGCCTGGAATATTGTCATACATTTGATATTACAACAGTTATCCCTGTTCTGCAGGAGGGAAGTCTTGTGGCTCTCTGACCGCGGGATATTGTCCCTGATTGACGCTTATGCAGATTTATTAATTAACGGAAGACGTTTAAAAAACACATAAAACCCAACAAAATGAAAAAGCACAACTTTTATGCAGGGCCTTCAATCATGCCTCAGTACACTAATGAAAAGGTGATTGAAGCCATCAGGGATTTTGCAGGAACCGGGCTTTCAATCATGGAAATTTCACACCGCAGCAAGGAGTTTGTTGCTGTAATGGATCAGGCAGTGGCAATGGTTAAAGAGCTGCTCGATGTCCCCACAGGCTACTCTGTAATTTTCCTCGGCGGAGGTGCCAGTCTTCAGTTTGCTATGGTTCCAATGAACCTCATGGAAAAGAAAGCTGCTTATGTTAACACTGGTGAATGGGCAAGCAAAGCGCTCAAGGAGGCAAAGTTGTTCGGAGAGGTCATTGAGGTGGCTTCTTCAAAAGACAAAAACTTCAGTTACATACCCCGGAACTACTCAGTTCCAACAGATGCTGATTATCTTCATATTACTACCAACAACACCATCTTCGGCACCGAACTGAAAAATGATCCTACAGTAAGCATACCTCTTGTAGCTGATATGTCATCTGACATTTTCAGCCGTCCCATAGATGTCTCAAAATACTCGGTGATCTATGGAGGCGCGCAGAAGAACCTTGCACCTGCCGGTGTCACCTTCGTAATTATTAAGGACGATGTTCTGGGCAAGGTTACGAGGCCGATACCCACCATGCTGAATTACAAAACACATATTGAGAAGGAGTCCATGTTCAACACTCCTCCGGTACTTCCTGTCTTCGCAGCATGCAAGACTCTTGAATGGCTGAAAGAGAAAGGCGGGGTGAAGGCTATGCAGAAGATTAATGAGGCAAAAGCAAAAATACTTTATGATGAGATAGACCGCAATAAACTCTTCAATGTCACTGTTCCGGATCCTGAAGACAGATCACTGATGAATGTTTGCTTCATAATGTCAGAGAATTATAAAGAGGCCGAGAAAGACTTTGCTGCTTTTGCCAAAAGCCTGGGAATGATAGGTATTGAAGGACACCGTTCCGTAGGCGGATTCAGGGCATCACTTTACAATGCCATGCCCCACGAAAGTGTTCAGGCACTTGTAAATTGTATGAAAGAATTTGAAAATAAAATCTAAAGGGAAAGTCATGAAAATATTAGTTGTTACCGATAAGCCATTTGCCGCCGTTGCTGTGAGCCAGATACGCGGTGTGGTTGAGAAAGGAGGCCATCAGCTTACTCTTTTCGAGAAATACAAGACTCCCCAGGAACTGCATGAGGCAGTCAGGGATGCAGATGCAATGATTGTGCGTTCCGATATTATTGATGCTGCTGTTGTTGCTGCCGCCGCAAAACTAAAGATCGTTGTTAGGGCCGGTGCCGGCTATGATAATCTGGACCTGCAGGCTTGTTCGGAGCGCAATATTGTGGCGATGAATACACCAGGACAGAACTCTAATGCCGTTGCAGAACTCGCTTTCGGGATGATGCTTTATCTTGCCCGGGGTGGATTCGACGGCAAGACAGGATCAGAACTGTTAGGCAAAAGCCTCGGGCTGCATGCATTCGGCAATGTAGGAAAATGCATGGCAAAGATTGCTGCCGGAATGGGAATGGATGTATGTGCATTTGACCCCTTTGTTGACAGTAAGGTTATTATGGAGGCCGGAGTCACACCTGTTGAAACAATAGAGGATCTCTACAGAAAATGCAGGTACGTCTCGCTTCATCTTCCTTCAAATGACAAAACGAAGAAGTCGATCGGGGAGAATCTTCTTTCACTGATGCCCGAGGGTGCCGTGCTGGTGAATACCGCCCGCAAGGAGGTGATCAATGAGGAGGAGCTGGTTAAAGTGATGGGAAACAGGCCTGACTTAAAATACATATCCGATATTGCTCCCGATAATGCAGCGGTTTTTGCAGAGAAATTTTCGGGTCGCTATTTCTTCACACCCAAGAAAATGGGTGCCCAGACTGAGGAGGCCAATATTAATGCCGGCGCAGCAGCAGCACGTCAGATAGTTGATTTCTTCGCTACCGGCAATGACACATTCAGGGTGAATAAAAACAAATAGAAACATACCCGATACAATATGGCAGTGGTAAAACCATTCAGGGGGCTGAGGCCGCCGAAGGATGCGGCAGCTGAAATAGCCTGCCTTCCCTATGATGTTATGAATTCGGAAGAAGCGGCTCTGATGGCACGTGGAAAGGAGAAGTCGCTTCTTCATATTACCAAATCTGAAATTGACCTGCCGGAGGGCACCGATGTGCATTCTGAAGAAGTGTACAGTAAGGCGTTCGCTAATTTCACCCTCTGGCAGAAAAACGGTTGGCTGGTGCAGGACGATGAACCTCACTTTTATATCTATGCCCAGACCATGGAAGGCCGGACACAGTATGGCATCGTTGGTGCAGCTTCTGTAGATGATTACCTGAGCGGGGTGATCAGGAAACATGAACTGACACGCCCTGATAAGGAGGAAGACCGAATGATTCACGTTAGAACCAATAACGCAAACATAGAACCGGTCTTCTTTGCATACCCGGCACTGAAGGAACTGGACAGTATTGTCAGCAGTATAGTTAAAAAAGAGCCGCCTGAGTACGACTTTGTTTCAGAAGATGGCATTAGTCATAATTTCTGGGTTATATGGGATCCGTTAGTAAATAAAAAGATCGAAGAACTTTTTGCTGTCAAGGTACCATTCACATATGTTGCTGACGGACACCACCGTACAGCAGCAGCAGCTCTTGTCGGAAAAGAAAAACGGGAAAGAAACCATGCTCATAAGGGCACCGAGGAGTATAATTATTTTCTGGCAGTTCATTTTCCTGATGATCAGCTGAAAATATTCGACTATAACCGGGTGGTGAAAGACCTCAACGGGAATACGCCCTCACAGCTCCTGGAAAAACTAAGTGAGAGTTTCGATATAAAGGATAAAGGGGTAAAGACCTACAGGCCTGAAAAGCTGCACCAGTTTTCGATGTACCTTGATGGGAAATGGTACCGGCTGATAGCAAAAAAAAACACATTCAATGATTCTGATCCTATTGGAGTCCTTGATGTGACAATACTTACGGAAAAGATACTCGTGCCACTCTTTGATATCCAGGATCTGAGACGCTCCAAAAGGATTGACTTTATAGGGGGGATACGCGGTCTCGGGGAGTTGAAGAAGAGGGTCGACAGCGGTGAAATGAAGGTTGCCTTCGCAATGTATCCCGTTTCAATGAAGCAGCTTATAACAATTGCTGACACGGGTAATATTATGCCGCCAAAAACGACATGGTTTGAGCCCAAACTCAGGAGCGGGCTGGTGATACACAAACTTGACTGAGAATAAGTTTCAGGTGACATACATCTCTGACAATATAAAAAAGCTTGGCCTCATTCTACCGGAAAATGTTTCAGTTGTGGCCGTCTCTAAGACAAGGAGTTCTGAAGAAGTACTTCTTGCATATAAAGCGGGGCAGCGTGTTTTTGGTGAGAACAGGGTACAGGAATTAATTTCAAAAAAGAAGCTTCTCCCTGAAGATATCCGCTGGCATCTGATAGGTCACCTTCAGAGCAATAAGGTAAAGCAGATTGTCTCAGAAGTTGCTGTGATAGAATCTGTTGACAGTATCAGGCTGCTGTCGGCAATAAGTGACGAAGCTCTGAAGAATGGTTTGTCAGTCGATTGTCTTTTGCAGGTACATATTTCCACTGAAGAGACAAAATTCGGGTTTTTAAATTTTGAGATCGAAAAGGAAAACTGGACAGCTGTTGCTGAATCACTGCCCGGCATAAGGATATGCGGCTTAATGGGAATGGCCTCATTCACTGATGACAGCGAAAGAATAAGAACGGAATTCAGATCACTCACTGCACTTTTCAGATCTACCCGTGACCGATGCTTCAAGGATAAACCTTGTTTCAGGGAGATTTCCATGGGCATGTCGGGAGACTGGAAGATTGCTGTTGAGGAAGGAAGCACAATTATAAGGGTGGGGACATTGATTTTTGGAGAACGAATTAAACATATATAATGAGCACACTTAATACAGCATACCTTGGTCTTGAACTGAAGAGCCCGGTAATTGCAGGAAGTTCAAACTTTACCTCAACTGTTGAATCCATTATTGAAGCTGAAGCTGCTGGTGCAGGCGCAGTGGTTCTGAAGTCCCTTTTTGAAGAACAAATTGTTTCCCAGGCTGCATCACTCTCTTCAAAAGAGGCATACCCTGAGGCTGATGACTACCTGTCTTATTACACAAGGACCAACAGTGTTGAAAGCTATCTTACTTTAATAGCAAAAGCAAGAAAGAGTGTTGGGATTCCTGTGATAGCAAGTATTAACTGCTTCTCAGACAAAGGATGGACTGACTTTGCAGTGCAGGTGGAAAAGGCAGGGGCAAATGCTCTTGAGGTGAATCTCTTTTTCATGCCTGTTGATATGCATCAGACTGGTGCACAGGCTGAAGCAGCATATTTTAAGATAATTGATGAACTCAAAAAAAAGCTCACCATTCCTGTCAGTGTAAAGATTGGATTCAGATTTTCAAACATTCTGAACGTGGCGTGGCAGATGCACAACCACGGGGCAGCAGGGCTGGTCATGTTCAATCGCTTCTATGAGCCTGATATTGATATCAACAACATGAATATTATTCCTGCCCCGGTACTCTCGAACCCCCTTGAGAAGCGTCATGTGCTCCGCTGGATAGGAATGGTAAGTGCGCTTAACATGGAGATCGATATCTCAGCATCAACGGGTGTTCACACCGGAGAGGATGCCATTAAATATCTTCTTGCCGGTGCCACAACAGTACAGGTCTGCTCCGCACTTTACAAAAGAGGGTTCACAGTGATCTCGGAAATAAATGAAGCTCTTAGGAAGTGGATGAATGATAAGGAGTTCAGCAGAATAACCGACTTTCGCGGGAAACTTAATTACAGGAATATTGAAAATCCTTCTCTGTTTGAGCGTTCACAGTTCATGAAGCATTACAGTTCCTATATTTAATGGGTTCCACCTTCCTTAAGAACCGATATCAGCTCTCCGGTCATCTGCTTTTTGGCTTCATCATGAAGGCCTGTTCCCTTTTGCAGAAGTTTGACAATATGGATCCTGTCTGATTCGGAGATCATCGCTGAGCATGTGTCAAGTACGGTAAAGCACTCAAGTGATGTAATATAGTCGCCCTCAACAAAAATTTTGGCCAGGGTAACGGCATGTTCAGAATAGTCGAGGCCCGACTGCCAGCATGAGGAAGCAAGCATTGCCTTTGTACTTTGAGCCTTCACCTCAGTAAGCGCTTCAATCACCTCTGAACGGGCGGAGTGCTCCTTAATGTCATTGAAAAAGCCGGAGATGATCAGTCTTAATCCTTCATCTTCAGTTTTATCATAGAACAGAGCAAGCAATTTCAATGCACCCTCAAACGGTTCAGCGCCACGAAGGGAGACTACCAGCTTCTCAATCTCATGGTGTCTGCCGCTGCTGAGCACATTGCTCAAGTCAGTCAGCTTTTTACCTGACCTGATCATAATGTTTAGGTTTTCAACAAATTTATGGCATATTAATAACTTAACGGCCAAATTTGAATAATAAAAAAAAAGTGGTAATTTGGTCGGATGTTAGCCTGTGTACTTAAACTAAAATTATTATGACTATGAAAATAAGAATTCTGCCATTGGTTATCGGAGTGACAGTTTTGTCCCTTGGTGCTGCGGTGATCTCATGCAAAGGTAATCGCAAGGGCGATGATTCGAAGGCGGCAACCGACAAGGTCAGCGCTGATGCTCAGACCATAGAGCACATAAAAAATGCTGAAAAAGTTTTCAATGCTCTCCCGACACCGCTAGAAATAGCACAGTTGATAAAGACGGCAGGAGCAAAGTTTGACGAAAACCTTCTTAACCCGGGAGACAACCAGAGTAATTATACTACAAGTAAAAGTATGGCACTGAACCTGGGTGTCTATACCTGTGACCTGAGTTTTGCGAGCATGTATGACCAGACTTCTCTCATAATCAATTATATGGAGGCAGCAGAAAATATGGCAAACGGCCTCGGAATCCTTGATGCTATTGATGAAACCACTATAGAGAAACTGGAGCAGAACATAAATAACAGGGACGTGATCATGGAGATAGTCTCTGAGACTTTCCTGAACTCACAGTCATATCTCGAGGATGATGAACAGCATGCTGTTGCAGCAACAATAATCGCAGGCGGATTTATTGAAGGGCTCTATATCTCTACCAACATGGTTGACATGAAGACCTTCAAAGGCAACAAGCTGGTTGGCACCATTGCTGACCAGAAAATGTCTGTCGACGACCTTGTCAGGATGCTTGATACTTACACGGAAAATTCAGCGATACAGGAACTGATAGGCCCGATACGTGAGCTCAAGGTTGCATTTGACGGCATTCATAGATCATCGGAGCCTTCATCAGCAGTATATGATGACAAGACAGGCATGACCGAGATAACCGGTGCAGCGAGATCTGAGATCAAGCCTGAGACCTTCCTTGCAATAAAGGCAAAGGTTGCAGAGATTAGAAATCAATATGTAAAATAGGGACCTATGAAAAAGCTAGTTAAGATTTTTCTGGCACTGTTTATACTTTCTGTTGCAGCTTCGGGAGAGATGTCTGCCCAGTGCAAGGGATTTGCCAAGTCACTATGTAAAAAAGAACTGGGAGCTTACCTTCATGACGGCAATTACCATGCAGCTGTTCTGGTGGAAGGTGAAGAAGCGGAGTTGTACAAGACCTTTTATTCGGACATGGAATACCGTATTGCCATTTGCGGTGCCGACGGCCTTCCTCCAATTGAGTATTCCATCCTTGACGCTACGGGTAAAGTCCTATACAACAATAAGGAATCTGGCTTTATAAAGACCTGGGATTTCAAACTTGAAGCTAGTCAGCAACTGAAGATTGTGGTTAAGGTCACGACTTTCGGAACCAACAGCGAAATTCCTGCCAGCGGCTGCGTTGCAATAATGTTCGGGTTTAAGACGAAGTAAAAGACTTACTGTATACAGGAAAGGCGGACTCTTCCGCCTTTTTTTATATGCCTGCCTCAGACTGGCATTTACTGCAAAGGTGGAGGCTTTTCTGATCTATGTCTTCAACGTAAGTGCTGGACCTCATTACGCATGTTGAAACATGACAGTGAATCAGACCGAAGGTGTGCCCCAGCTCATGGATCACTTCTTTACTGAATCGCTCAGCCATTAATCCATCATCCTTTTTCATGCCGTAAAGCTCGTTTTTGAGTCGGTAAACAGATGCAATACCTGTGTTCCCGCCAAGCATTGCCTGACCAAAAATATAAGTCAGAACAGGAATGAACAGATCCACTCTGAATAACCCTAATGTTTTAGCGGGTTCAGGAGGCCCGTATGACGAAATATGTTTCAGCAGCTGGTTGGCGTCATACTGTCTTCTGCCAGGACTGTAAAAGGGATTAAGATCAAAATGACTCTCTACAAGAGAGACCGGCTGATGATACTCATTTGTCACTGAAATGGCTAGCCTGTCAAGCAGGTCCTTTTCAAAAATCCCGAAGGAGGTTAATATTATTCTGCGTTCTTCCAATTAATAACAGCCGGTTGGTATTACTCTTCAGGTTTCAGATCATATTTTTTGATCTTGTTGTAAAGGGTGACCCTGTCAACATCCAGGGCCCTGGATGAGCGCGATATATTCCAGCTGTATTTCTTGAGTATCTGCAGTATATGTCTTTTTTCCAGCTCATCGAGGCTTTCTATGGTACTGATAATAGCCTCTTTACCCATTGGCAGGTCTCTCAGACGAATCTCTTTCCCGTTCCCGACAACAATGGCCCTCTCGATCATATTTTCCAGCTCACGTACGTTGCCTGGAAACTCGAACTTCTCCATGTGCTTCAGAGCTGCAGACTCTATGGAAATTATATCCCTGCTCATTGCTGTGCAGTATTTCTTGATAAAGTGATTCACAAGGAGCGGGATATCATCAGTTCTCTCACGAAGAGGAGGTACTGTAATGTTCACTACGTTAAGCCTGTAGAAAAGGTCTTCACGGAAAGTACCGCTTTTTACCATGCCCCTGAGGTCCCTGTTGGTTGCACATATCACCCTGAAGTCAGAGGATATCTCTTTATTGCCGCCCACGCGTACAAAACTTTTGGTCTCAAGGACACGGAGCAGCTCAATCTGCATTTTGCCTGAAATGGTAGCAATTTCATCGAGAAAAATAGTTCCGCCGTCAGCCATCTCAAACCTGCCTTTGCGATTGAATGTGGCTCCGGTAAATGCCCCTTTCTCATGACCGAACAGCTCACTTTCAAGAAGGCTCTCTGTAAGAGCTCCGCAATGAACGCTTATCAGGGGAAAATATCGGCGCGGCGAGTTTGCATGTATAGCCCTGGCAATGAGTTCCTTACCTGTTCCGCTCTCTCCGGTAATAATAACTGATGAGTTAGACTGTGCTACACTCTCAACCTGCTTAAGGACCTTTTTTATCGCTTCACTTCCGCCAATAAGGTCTTCCACATCTTCAAGAGCGGATACCTTATGTTTCAGGGTCTCGTTCTCAGCCTTTAGCGATATTTGCGCCGCTGCATTACGGATTAAATGTGAAAGGTCATCAGGATCAAATGGTTTTGTCACATAATCATATGCACCGTCTTTCAGGGCCTGAACCGCAGTATCGACGGATGCAAAAGCTGTCATTATGATCACTATGGCGTCTTTGTTCAGTGCCTTGATCCTGCGGTGCATCTCCAGTCCGTCCATGCCCGGCATCTTGATGTCAGCAAGTATTATATCAAAATCTCTGGCTTCAAGGAGCAACAAGGCCTGCTTGGCATTCTCGGCACACTCCACTCTATAACCGTCTTCAATAAACCAGTTGTTCAATGAGTCCCTTACAGATTCCTCATCGTCAACAATTAAGATGGAAATTTTTTCAGTCATTTATGTACTCCTTATGATTTTCTTAAAGGAAAGATAATTGATATCGTTGTCCCTTTTCCCACTGCAGAATCGAGTTCAATCCTGCCGTTATGATTCTGAACTATCCCATGAACAATGGGCAGACCGAGACCAATGCCGCGTGCTTCACGTTTGGTGGAGAAAAAAGGTTCGAAAACATGAGGTATGTCCTGGGGAGAGATACCGGTTCCGTTATCCGAAATTTCCAGCCTGATTGTGTCTGTATCAGGATTCCTGGTTCTTATGATTATCTCACCGTTCTCAGATACGGCTTCGGAGGCATTTACCAGTAATGCAACGCATGCCTGCCTGATCTGGTTCGGACTGCAAAAGATAAAGTCTGATTTAGCACTGAGGTCAGTCAGAAAACTGACGTTGGCTATCTTTATATGGTGGGTCATGAATTCATAAGTTCCCAGCACTATCTCATGAAGGTGCATCACCTCAAAATCCTCCTGATCCTTTCTTGAAAAATCAAGAAGTCCCCTGACAATGTCACCGCACCGCTTGGTCTCGATTTCAATCAACTTGAGATGTCTGAGCATAGATTCCTTTTTGGCCGGAGTCAGATCCGGATTACTTAATTGTTTGTATATCAGTTTTGTATAAATCAAAATGCCTGAAAGGGGATTATTAATCTCATGTGCCACCGAGGAGGATAGCTTTCCAAGTGAGGCTATTCTTTCAACATGAATTAATTCATTCTGCGCTTCCGATAGCTCCTCTGATTTTTTCTGAACCTTGTACTCCAGCTGCTTTGACCAGTTCTCAAGCTCACTGGTGGCAGAATTAATATTATCAAGCATATTATTGAAAGCCAGGGATACTTTCTTCATATCATCAAGCAAGTCAGGTTTTATCTCGAGCCTTGTGCTTTTATCTCCGTTGGAGACAGCTTCACTGGCAATGATAAGGCTGTTGAGCGGATCCTTGATCCTTTTCCTGGTAAAAAATATCAGGACTGAAGCCAGCAAAATGGTAATCAAAAGCGCAAGCAGCAAAAACTCTGTTGAAGACTTCTGTACAGCCTGGTCAAGATACTGAAGGGGCATCCTGATAATAAGCGACCCGAGCACCTTATCACTCTCCTTGTGAGCATGACATGAGGCAGTGTAGCAAGAATTCTCATTCAGAATAGGCTTCCGGATCAGCAGGTGTCTCTGACCCGGTTTGTTCGGATTCATGCTGCAGTAGCTCTTTGCATTTATTATCCTGTAGCTCCTCTCGCTCCCGGGGAACATGGAGCTCAGGTTAGCATGACATGAGATGCAGTCAGGATTACTGTGATTTTCAGTTTCAGCCATAAAAGATGAATAGACAAGATTGTCGGCCTCGTCATACATATTCACATCATCTATGCCTGGCATGGTATTGATTACGTCAAGGGTACTGTGCAGTGTGCTCTTGTCATTGGCAAGCATGGAGTGATACAGCGAGCCCTCCACAATTGAGCCCACATTGTTTCCGTTCTGGCGAAGGACCGTGTTGAAATAATCAACATAAACAGTTCTGAAAATAGCGTTAAACATTA
Source organism: Bacteroidales bacterium (assembly GCA_035530535.1). Lineage (GTDB taxonomy): Bacteria > Bacteroidota > Bacteroidia > Bacteroidales > VadinHA17 > SR-FBR-E99. Next base: position 25,276 of record DATKUS010000027.1, on the reverse strand, counting down.
CAAAGAGACATAAGGCTGTGAGGGAGATGATAGACACAACACGGCCATAAATAGTAGACCGGAATTTAAAATATTTCTTTAGGCCCTTTATAATATAGCGCTTCATAATTCTTTTATTATCAGCCTCTGTCATAGCCCGATTTGTTTAACTCCTTTAAACGGTTATAAATAATACCCTTGTCTGATATTATATATAGCCTGTTAATTAATTCTACAAAATACGAAAAAACTCTTATTCTTCCATTTGCAGAGAGGTCAATTTCTGAAGGGTCCTACTTCAGAAATGACTCCTGGAAGTCTTTCCATATCTCACCCGGCATCGCGGAAAGTGTATTGTCTATCAGCTCCCCTCCGTCCTGCATGTATACCTGAGAAGCATCGGCTGAATTCTTCCTGACTGATACTGCAAGAAAATCCCTGAACCTGTCAAGTTCTTTTTTCAGCCATTCAGCAGCTTCATCTGCAAAATGGCACGAGCTTGTTTCGGCCACCCATTGAGCAGGCTTAATTTTATATATCCATCCCTTTCCGTACGGATCTTCATTAAGTAATCCCGGGTCGTCATAAAGCATCTGGTTGGTGCCAACTATCTCTCCGGATATCGGTGACACAATACTTAGAGTCTTGCCGTTCTGGTCAGCCACGGTAATAACCTCTCCCTTGCTGACGATTGTCCCGGGTGTCTTAAGGTTGTTAAGGGTTACCTCTCCGGTCAGATGGAGAAGCAGGTCGTCAAGCCCCACTTTGGCATTACCTGATTTCTCAAGGTGAGTCCATGTGTGGTTTTTGCTGTAGAATACTCCTTTGGGGACCCTGATTATGGCGGCTGAGAGAATGCCAAAAGTTCTTTTTAAACTATCGGTGATCTTTACCGGCTTGTTTATCAGCATCCAGAAGGGAATAATCAGTATCAGGAATGCGATGATTATAAGGTACTCAATTCCCTTGGTTTCAAAAAGACTGTAGTAAGTAAATCCGTCCATGATATTAAGTGTTGCGCTTTCACCTTTCTGCAAGGTGTGAGCCGGTTATTTATTTTCGTTGTCTTTTACCCATGATGGAGATTCGCGCAGCACAGGCAGGCGAGTGATCACCCATCTGAAAATCCATATTTCTGTGAAGATGACTGTCAGTGTTACAGCAATCTCCATCCATGAAGGATAGTAATGCTGCACTGCATCCCATTTAAATCCAATGACAGTCAGATTGAGCCTGTTGAGGATGACGCCCAGCATGGTGAGTATGGCTGCAAGCTTGATTGAAAAAATGTTTTGCTTGCGGTAGCTGTAGAAAAACAGGCACATCGGCAGAAACACGAAGCCTATCATCTCGGTCAGGTACCAGTAACCCATCGGGGTGTTAAGCAGTCCCCATCTCTTTTCGTGAACAAAAACGAGTACATTGAGAAAAAAGTAGGCGAACATTGTCACCGCGCAGATCTTTGATAATCCGTGTATGATGCTGTTATGTGCCCTATGGTTCTTTTCAGTGATCTGATCTGAAAATACCCGGTTGCTTATTGAGCCTTCAAAAATGACCATTGAGAGTCCCGCGAAAATACTTGATACAAAGAACATTATGGGGATGAATTCGGAATACCACAACGGGTGGATCTTATCTTTTGCCATGAGAAACAGAGCACCTAATCCCGACTGGTGAAGTGTGGAGAGGGTTATACCGAAGATGACAGCCGCAAGGGTCATCCCCGACAGTATCTTACGGGCGCGTTTTGCACCCAGCCACTCTGCAATGGCCGGTGAGAACTCAATGAGCTCGGCAACCATATAGAGCAGGAAATGCCATGCCACCAGGAAGAGAACAGAACTGGTCCCGAAGCTGTTTCCGATAATTGGATTGATAACATTCCACGGTCTTCCAAGATCGAGGAGCAGGGCTCCGGCATAAAAGACATAAGCAAGAAAGCCGTTAAGCACTGTCACTCTTACTATTGTATGGTATTTCTTTACATTCAGGATGTAGACCATGAAGGTTATGACATATGCGCCACCTGCAAAGGCTACGCCCGTGACAACATCAAAACCGATCCACAATCCCCATGGAACCTCTTGTGTCAGGTTTGTAATAGATCCGATTCCCTTCCAGAACCGGATAACTATGAGGACAAGACCCAGGAGCATTATTGGAATGGAAATGATATTGAACGGGGTAAGCCACTTACTCCTTGGTTTCAGTTCGGCTATCAGAAATTTCCAGATGCTCTTGCCGTCATTGTCTTTTGCCAGGGTATAATCTGTTTTACTCATTTTCTTCTTCGTTAGGGTTATTGTCTTTTGTAGCCTGATGTATTCCCAGGAGTATTGCAGGCCAGAGAACGAAAATGGAAGGCACGGCATAGAGGAATCCCTTTGTCAGGGCAGGGTATGACGAATTCTGAAGTGTCGTTTTAAAGTTCATTTCTTCAAACGGGACAGGGGAGAGGTACAGCCAGCCTGTTCCTCCGGCTTCATGTTCCCCGTAGATATGGTCATAATAGGTGTCAGGACTCTCCTGTATCCTTTTACGAGCCTCTTTTAACAGATCCCTGCGGGTGCCGAACACGATAGCTTCCATGGGGCAGTCCTGGGCGCATGCCGGTATCTTTCCTTCTTTGAACCTGTCGTAGCACATATCGCACTTCTCAATCTTGGGGTTTGGACTGAAATATTCGAATTTAGGGACGTCAAACGGGCATGATACCATGCAATAGCGGCATCCCATGCATTTTTTGCCTCTCCAGATGACTGCACCCTCCTCTGTCTTATACATCGCTTTCGTGAGGCAGGCGGCAGTACAGGCAGGATCATTGCAGTGCATGCACTGTTTTTTGACAAAAAAGTCTCCCTTGGTTGTAGTGAATGCATTTACTACGGTACGCCGCGTTTCGCTGGTCTTACGTTCGACACCTGCTACAGGGGTGTCATCGAAGCTTGGCGCTGCAAGTCCGTGAGCTTCCGCACAGGCAAATTCGCAGCCCTGGCACCCGACACACCTTGTAGAGTCATATAACATCCCGTTGAATTCAGTTTTGTTTTCTGTGTCTGGTGCTGAAATCAGTCTTTTCCCTGTTGTAAGAGTAACACCCGTTACACCAAGCACCTTAAAGAAGTTCCTTCTGTTGATACTCATGGTATTCTTTTTGTGACTATTAATTAGTTTTCAGTATTTGTTGGATTTTTCTGTCAAATTTGATTTGTCGATAAATCCTGTCTGAAAATCTTCCCAGACTTCAGGCCCGAATTCCTCAAGCAGGCTCTCTCTTATCTCACCGCCATCCTGGAACACCACCTGTGAAAGTCTAAGTTCATTGGCCCCTAGTATCGTTGCCAGAAAATCCCTGAGTCGTACAAATTCATCTTTTACCCATTCAGCATATCTCTCTGCCATTATCATCACGCGTGTTTCCTTAATCCAGTTTTCAGGGTCAATTTTGTAAACCCAGCCGTCAGAGTAGGGTGATGAGTTAATTATCGATGAGTTCCTTATCAGGGTTTCATTTGCTGAAGTGATCGTTCCCGATACAGGAGAATATATATTGAGTTGTTTTCCGTTCTGTATCAGCGAAAGTATCTGCTCACCCTTCACTATTTTTTCACCGGGTTTCTTCATTTTCAGCCTGGTGATGGTTCCTGTGACATGTTGAATAAAATCATCGACACCTACCCTGACTGCACCTTCTTTCTCCATGAAAGCCCAGGTATGAGTCTTGTCAAAGAAGAGACCTTTGGGTATGATGAGTGATTTTTCACTAAATACTACATTGTGAACGGTTTCATATACAGGAGAAACTTTACCGGTGCCTCTCGCAAGCCTGTAAATCGTGTACAGGATCAAACCTGCAACAAAAATCCCTGCCAGCATCAGGAGAAATGTCTCGAAAACTGAAGGTCCTTCGGTTAACAATGTTACAGAAGCCTGATCTTCGCTCAGTCCTGCTGATTTTGCCAAGGCTTCACCCTGGGCAAGCTCAGTAAAACCGTTAGCTGCCAGGAACTGCTGACCGTCAGAAAGCATCCACGTGATAAATGCAAGTCCAGCACCCGCCGACGGCTGGCTGGAGGAAACAGCAAAAATGTTGCTGAACAGGGTTTTGGGATACTTGCCAATATATACGCCGCGTGTAAAACTGCCCAGGTCCCCGTAGATCTGCTCGAAATAATCAAGCTGACCGTTATTGTTAATGTCAACGGGTATCAGCCGGACATCACCTGTCAGTATCTGTCCTTCAGGATCGGTAATATCGCTGAGCCTGCAGAAACCTATTCCGTTGGGGTCATTCTGAAGTGCCGTGAGCAGCTCTCCGGCATTTTCCACTCCCGTTCCGCGAAGATTCTCAACGTTTATGCCCAGAAAGGCTGAAATATAGGATCTGACTGAGTTGTCATTTACCATGTATGCATTGACATTACCTTCCTGATCATTTCCCAGGAGCGTACCCCAGGTCGAAACAGCTGAACCGGAAAATGGTGCCTTCATTTTATCTGAAGAGAGTCCGTGCTGGTATAATGCTTCAATATAAGGACTTTCAGCATTTATTACCGGGACCACTATATCACGGCCAACGGCAATCCTCCATGCAGTTTCACCGCCTGCATCTTCAACCATGTCATTTGTGACAATGATGATACCTTCATGGTTTTTTTCTATCCTCGCGAGGCCGGGATCGAAAGGAGCAACGATTACTTTCATACTCTGGTTTGCACGTTCAAATCCCTGTGCCCAAACACTGACGAGGCTGCTCAGTTCAGGAGTTGTCATCACGCTGACCTGATTGTCAATCGGTTTCCCTTTTACTTTTGCGACCTGACTGTTAATATTACTGTTCTGCAGTAATGAAAAACAAATGATTAAAAAGATTGCGTTTTTCATGATCTTATTTTTTTGGTCCATTTTGTAATTTTTGTGGTGCAAGGATTCAATATTATGTGAATCTTTTTCAAATTCCCCTTACCAATTAATATGCCAAACGTTGTAATGATCAGAACATGTGTATTTTACATTGATATACGCAATTGTGGGTTAGATACAAAGTGTTTAAAATATATACATAGTCTTTTCGCAAAAATGTTAAAAGGCTAAAAATAAGCTGAATAAGTAAGGTGTTGAATTAATATACAGATGTATACAAATTCAACACATGCATTTTGAAACTTGTGTATGTAGTTGATAAATAGGTTATTACATGAAGAATGAGTTTGGACCTGAGACCTTGCGCGCTTGCATAAGGCCTATTGCCTATTGGCTATTCAAGCCTGATTAGATACATTTGACAATTATTTGTAACAAACAGTACGGAGGTTATAAATGAACAAACCTGAGGATCATATAATTGTCATTTTCGGCGGAAGGGGTGACCTTGCAATGCGTAAGATCATGCCGGCCCTTTATGCACTTTTTGTTCAGGGTCTCCTTCCTGATCGTTTTGCGATCATTGGCACAGGTAGGAATAAGCTTGAAGAGGATAAATACAGGTCTGATGTGCGTGATGCCCTGGCGAAATTCTCGGCTGAAAAAGAGAAAACACTCATTGAAAAATTTTTGGTAAAGATGTTTTATCTTCTGATAGACCCTGCCGATACAGGTGCCTACAGTTTATTATCAGCGAAGCTTGAAGATGTGAGGAATGAATCAGCAATATCCGGTAATACTCTTTTTTATCTTTCGGTGCCGCCTGATCTATATGATGTGATTCCACTCAACCTGGCACTTCACAGACTGAATATAGAATCTGATGGCTGGAAAAGAGTAATTATTGAAAAACCTTTCGGGACAGATTATGACAGCGCTGTTGAGCTGAACGAAAAGCTGCAAAGTTTCTGGAAGGAGCACCAGATTTACAGGATTGATCACTATCTGGGCAAGGAGACGGTACAGAATATTCTGGTCACAAGGTTCTCTAACGGCATTTTTGAACCGCTCTGGAACCGTAATTATGTTCATCATGTTGAAATAACTTCATCCGAGAGCCTGGGTATTGAGAAGAGGGGAGCCTATTATGAAAGAGCAGGGGCTCTGCGCGATATGATTCAGAATCATTTGCTACATCTTGTTGGCTTCGTTGCTATGGAACCTCCGTCATCTATCGACTCCAACTCAATACACAATGAGGTGGTCAAAGTCTTTCAGTCGTTCAGACCGATTAAACAGGACGAAGTTGTTAAATGTGCCATTCGCGGCCAGTACACGGCCTCACATATAAAAGGAGAGTTGGTAAAAGGCTACAGGGAAGAGGAAAATGTGAGCCCGGAATCAAAAACCGAGACCTTTGCGGCATTGAAGTTTTACATAGACAACTGGCGGTGGGGGGGAGTACCTTTTTATATACGAACGGGTAAAAGGCTGCCGACCCGTGTTACGGAGGCTGTTATTCATTTCAGGGAGACACCCCATTCGCTATTCTCACAGAAATCGTATGGCAGCGGCCCCAATCAGCTGATCATCAGGATACAGCCTGATGAAGGTATACTCATTAAATTCGGAATGAAAATCCCCGGCGCTGGTTTCATTGTTGAAAATGTGAATATGGATTTTCACTATTCAGATCTGGCTGTTGGGCGGATCCCGGAGGCTTATGAAAGACTGCTTTATGACAGCATGAACGGAGACTCAACCCTATATACCAGGTCAGATGAGGTGATGGCGGCATGGCGATTCCTTGAACCAGTTATCAGAGAGTGGGAAACCACCAGAGAGATACCGGTTTACGGATACCCTGCAGGTTCATGGGGACCTGAAAAGGTTGATGAACTGATAGATGAACCTGACCTTACCTGGAGGTATCCATGCAAAAATCTTGCTGATGATGGAATTTATTGCGAATTATAATTATCTTTAAATAAACGATTATTTGTTGAGATGACACAGTCTGTCAGAGTATTTTCGGATCCCGATGCTCTCTCATTAGCTTTTGCACTGATGCTGGTCAGGGATCTTGACAGGATAGAACCTGGTCAGTATTATTCCATAGCCCTTTCAGGCGGATCGACTCCGCTGCATCTTTTTAAATATCTTTCCGATAACTTCAGCGAAAAGATTGAATGGGAAAGATTGCTCATATTCTGGGGCGATGAACGGTGTGTTTCTCCCGACAGTGATGAAAGCAATTATAAGATGGCCTACGAAAACCTCTTACAGAATGTGCCGATACCTGATAATAACATTTTCCGTATTAAGGGAGAGGAGGAGCCTAAGACCGAAGCAAAGCTTTATTCCGATCTTGTGAAGGCAAATATCTCCTTCTTCAATGAGATTCCGCAGTTCGACCTGATTCTCCTGGGCCTGGGAAACGACGGCCATACTGCCTCCGTATTTCCTGACAGCATAAATCTATTTGACTCTTATAATCTTTTTGATGTTGCCGTAAAACCAGAAACCAGGCAGAAAAGAATTACTGCAACAGGAAAGCTTTTAAACAATGCCTTAAAGGTACTTTTCCTGGTTACCGGCAAAGAAAAGGCAGAGATAGTATCACAGGTTATTGAAAAGAAAGAAGGATACGAAAAGTTGCCGGCCTCAAGGGTAAAGCCTGTTTCGGGACAGCTGGTATGGATGCTCGACGAAAATGCAGCAATGAAACTGAAAGACTTACCTAAATAGATAATTAATCCTGACTCCCGAAGGAGCAGGTGAAAAATGAATTTCAAATGAAAAAACAAACTCAGAACTTATGATAGCAGGAATTCTTAAGGAAGCGGGAAATGAAAACAGGGTGCCGATGCTTCCCGGCGAAGTTGTCGTACTGAAAAAGATGGGCGTTGAAATAATGGTTGAAATCCATGCCGGGGAAAGAGCTTTCGCCTCAGATAAGGATTTCGAAGCTGCCGGAGCTGTATTGACTGAGAGAAGTAAAATTCTTTCCGATGCCGACCTCTTGCTGAGTGTCAATCCTCCATTGGGGGATGAGATAGGCTCTTTCAGGTCAGGACAGGTGATACTGACGGTTCTTAATCCTGTTGAAAACAGTCACTGGCTTGAGAAGGCGAGGGTTCAGGGATTGACGGTAATGGCACTTGATCTTATACCGAGAACCACCCGTGCGCAGGCAATGGATATTCTTTCCTCTATGGCTACCGTGTCAGGCTATAAGGCTGTTATTGATGCCGCCTCTCTGTTGCCCCGGTTTTTCCCGATGTTCATGTCCGCTGCTGGCACAATCAAACCCTCAAGGCTGCTTATTTTAGGAGCAGGGGTAGCGGGGTTGCAGGCTTTGGCAATAGCCCGAAAACTGGGAGCAGTGGTTGAAGTGTTTGATGTGAGATCGGCGGTAAAAGAGGAAGTCAAAAGCCTTGGCGGCAGATTTATAGAAGTGGAAGGTGCAAAGGAAGATGCCGCAGCTGGTGGATATGCTGTGGAACAGACTGAAGAATTCAGGAAGAAACAGCTGGAACTTATCCAGCAGAGGGCGACAGCATCTGATGTTGTCATAACAACTGCCCAGGTACCCGGGAAAAAGGCTCCGGTACTACTTCTGAAAGAGACTGTCAAATCAATGAGACCGGGATCAGTGATCATTGACCTTGCCGCTTCCTCAGGAGGAAACTGCGAACTGACAGAAAACGGGAAGAAACTGGTTGTCAACGGTGTTCATATAATCGGGAAATCGGATTATCCTTCTGATATGCCGACCGATGCCAGCAGGATGTTAGGGTGTAATATTATCAACCTTCTGAAGATAATGGTTGATAAAAACGGTAATCTGAATCTTGACATGGCTGATGACATTATTGACGGGACTACAGCGGTGCATGGTAATGAATACCATAGTGATCAAATAAAACAAATATTAAAAATCAAACAGACTGTATAATGGAGAATCTACTGGAATTTTTCTTTGAGAACAGGAGTATCATTTTTATTGTGATATTATCAATTTTTCTGGGTATCGAGGTCATAAGCCATGTGCCTGCAATATTGCATACGCCTCTTATGTCAGGGGCAAATGCCATTCATGGTGTCGTAATAATCGGAGCAATCATTGTCATGGGTCATGCTGAAACAACAGGGGCGATGATACTTGGTTTCCTGGCAGTTGTCCTGGGAACCCTGAATGTGGTTGGCGGATTTGTGGTCACTGACCGTATGCTCGAAATGTTCAAGAAAAAGAAATAATAAATCTTAACAGAAAGTTTTAAATATCAACCTGATGAATGATATATCTTCGTTTAATTTAGCCCCCTCAATACTTGAGATTACCTATGTAATTGCTTCAGTGCTTTTCATATTAGGTTTGAAAATGTTAAGTCACCCGCTTACAGCGCGCCGGGGAAATACTCTGGCTGCCATAGGCATGTTTCTGGCTATTATTGCAACAATACTGTTTCATCACAAGGATGGAAAACCCATAGGCAATATTGGTTTAATAATTGTGGCGATAGCTGCAGGAACAGCTATCGGCTGGGTAATTGCAAAACGGGTAAAGATGACGGCCATGCCCCAGCTTGTTTCGTTCTTTAACGGTATGGGCGGTGCTGCTGCAGCGCTTATTTCGATGATGGAATTCCCCCATGTCAGTCCTGAACTCATTGCAGAAAGCGGAATGGCGAACGGACATGTGCTGGCGATAATGCTCGGACTTGTAATCGGCACTATATCATGGGCGGGCAGCATGATCGCCTTTGGGAAGCTTGACGGCCGTATTGGCGATATGCGGATAAAGGCCATGAAATATGTTAACCTCACAATACTGGCAATCATAATTGGACTGATAGCTTTCGTTATGACCCGTGACGTTCAGACTGCAGGTGAACTTACATCGTTTATATATATAATTTTTGCAATAGCAGTCGTATATGGTGTTTTGTTTGTTATGCCCATTGGAGGGGCAGATATGCCGGTAGTCATCTCTCTGCTGAACTCGTTTACCGGTGTGGCTGCAGCGATGGGAGGGTTTCTCTACAGCAACCAGGCGATGCTTACCGGGGGGATACTGGTCGGATCAGCCGGAACCATACTCACAATCTTGATGTGCAAGGCTATGAACCGTTCACTGCTTAATGTTATTGTGGGCGTGTTCGGAGGCGGAGGACATGCGAATACCGGTGCCGGTGGAGTTGTGAAGGAAATCTCCGTAACTGATGCAGCTGTGCTGCTTACCTATTCGAAAAAAGTGGTCATTGTTCCGGGTTACGGTCTTGCTGTTGCACAGGCACAGCATATATGCCATGAACTGGATAAGCTTCTTGAAGAGAAAGGAGTGGAGGTGAAGTATGCTATTCATCCTGTTGCGGGCCGTATGCCGGGACATATGAACGTCCTGCTTGCCGAGGCTGATGTGCCTTATGAACAGCTTATTGAAAGCGAAGTGGTAAATCCTGACCTGCCTAACACTGATGTCGTTGTTATTATTGGGGCTAATGATGTTGTAAATCCTGCTGCTGAAGATGATCCTTCGAGTCCTATCTATGGCATGCCTATCATTAAAGCTCGCGATGCGAAGAATATTATAGTGATGAAGCGCGGAATGGGCAAAGGCTACGCGGCAATTGAGAACATGCTCTTCTTTAATGATAAGACCAGGATGCTCTTCGGTGATGCGAAAAGCACATTGCAGAACCTGGTCAACGAGGTTAAGTCCTTATAAGTCAGATATCCAGTAAGACCATACAGGAACTGTTGATAATTTTCCGGAATATTCGGGCTTTATAGTTTAATATCATTTATATTTGTTTCGTCATTTTACGAAATGATATGAGCGATAAACCGGACAAAAAGAAATACTACGCTCCAGAACAGGAAAAACTGGCCCGCTACAGCAAGGCCCTCTCTCACCCTGTAAGAGTTTTTGTAATGGATTTTCTGGCTAATAATCTTGACAAATGCTGTTACAGCGGAGATATGGCTGAGGAACTGCCGATTGCCAGGTCAACACTTTCGGAACATCTGAAAGAGCTGAAGAAGGCAGGGCTTATACAAGGCGAGATAAACCCCCCGTACATAAAATATTGTATTAACCGGGAGAACTGGGATGAGGCAAAACTTCTCATGGATACTTTTTTTAAACGATAAAAATGGAAATTAAAATTCTTGGACCGGGGTGTCCTAAATGTAAAACACTGGAAAAACTTACCCGTGAGGTGGTTGAGAAGAGCGGTATTGAGGCAACTGTCACCAAAGTAGAAGACATTGTTGCCATTATGAATTATGGCGTTATGTCTACGCCGGCTCTGGTTGTGGATGAAAAGGTTGTATTGAAAGGTCGTATACCTTCATCTGAGGAACTTATAAAGATTTTAAACATTAATATTTCAATATGAAAAAGGTAGTCATAATTTCTATGTCGGTTTTGGCAGCTGCCGTTGTCATTGCCATTCTATCCTTCAGAAGTGCCGGAAGGACTGTAAATGAGGAGAAATCCATGGTTGCTGGTGACAAGGTTGAAGTTATCTATTTTCACTTTACCCGTCGTTGCGTTACATGTCAGGCTGTGGAAAACGTGACAGGAGAAACCGTCAGGACCCTGTATCCGGACCAGTTAAAAAATGGAAATGTCAGCTTTACGGCAGTAAACCTCGATGAGGAATCCAGTAAACCTATTGCTGAAAGATGTAAGGTAACCGGACAGACCCTTCTGGTGCTCAGCGGTGATGTCCGTGTTGATCTTACGGACAAGGGCTTTATGTATGCCACAACCAGTCCTGACAAACTTAAGGCTGAGATCAAAAAGACAATTGATCCTCTCTTGAATCCGGTTAAGTAGATTCAATGGAGTTTCTTCTGAAAATACTTGAGAACACTCAGTATTCCGTTATTACTGCCATGGTACTGGGACTGATGACTGCCATCAGCCCCTGTCCGCTGGCTACAAATATTTCTGCTATCGGTTTCATCAGCCGCGACCTGGAAGATCGTCGGCGGGTATTTATAAACGGGCTTGTTTACACTCTTGGCCGTGCTGTCAGTTATACAGGTATTGCACTCATTATTTATTTCGGAGCCGGGCAGATAGATATTTCAGGCTGGTTCCAGAAATGGGGAGAAAAATTCCTGGGTCCTCTGCTGATTATCATCGGATTGTTTATGCTGGATTTTATAAAACTGAAGCTGCCCGGTTTTAGCTCCTTAACTGATAAGATAGGAGAAAAGGGGAGAAAAAGTTACTTCAACGCCCTGTTACTTGGTATGCTGTTCGCTATGGCTTTCTGCCCTTATAGCGCTGTACTCTATTTTGTAATGCTTATTCCATTGACAGTAGCCAGTGCCGACGGGCTGATACTACCTGTGATATTTGCCGTTGCAACCGGGATTCCTGTGATAATGTTTGCCTGGCTCCTGGCTTATGCAGTTGGCAATGTGGGCAAGATGTACAGCCGCATTAAGACATTTGAACTCTGGTTCAGAAGGATAGTGGCTGTGCTCTTTATAGGTGTCGGGATCTATTACATAATTACAATATACTTTTAAAAAAATTTGTAATCATATTTCGTGATTCTACGAAATGAAAATTTAAACTGACAATGGAATTAAAGAAAGAAAGAAAGATCCTCATATGGATCACTGCAGTTTTTGTTTTTGCATTCTTTATGCCAATAGAGAGTGCAAGATTTAACACTGCCATTGCAGCTACCTTTGACCTGGTAAAGTGGTATGCGCGTGAACATGTTATCCTGTGCCTTTTGCCGGCTTTTTTTATTGCAGGGGTCATCTCCGTTTTTGTAAGCCAGGGATCAGTGCTTCGCTATTTCGGAGCCAATGCAAAGAAATGGCTTGCATATACTGTCGCAGCTGTGTCAGGCACTATACTGGCTGTATGTTCATGCACCATCCTGCCTCTGTTTTCAAGCATTCACAAGCGCGGAGCAGGACTGGGGCCGGCTATAGCTTTTCTCTATTCGGGTCCTGCAATAAACATTCTGGCTATAATCCTTACAGCCCGCATCCTTGGTTTTGAAATGGGTGTTGCACGAACAATAGGAGCAGTATTTTTCAGTGTAATTATAGGGCTCATAATGTCATTTATTTACCGCAAGGAAGAAAAGGTGAAAAAAGAGGAACAGATGAATATTGCCCTACAGCCGGAGAAGCGTCCGATGTGGCAGACATCATTCCATTTCTTTACGCTGGTTTTAATACTTGTTTTTGCAAACTGGGGAAAACCGGGTGAGGGTGACACCTCCAGCACCTGGTATTATATCTGGGCATATAAATGGTATATCACCAGTGCCTTCAGCCTCTTGCTGTGCTACTCATTAATAAAGATCCTGAAGATCAAATGGCAATGGGTACTGGGCGCCGTGGCGGCAACAGTGGTTTCAGTTCTTCTCTCGAATTCACTGATTGACAGTGATAAACTCAGACCTCTTGTTCCGATGCTTGTAGGTATTATTTCATTAAGTGTCATAACTATTCTTGATAAGACCGATGATGAGAACAGGGAGTGGACCATGTCAACATGGGGATTTGCTAAACAGATCCTGCCTCTTCTGGCAATAGGTGTTGTAACGGCCGGGTTCCTGCTGGGATCAACACACGACGGCAAGACCATTGCAGGCGTTATACCAAATGAATGGATATCAGCTCTGGTAGGCGGCAATTCCATATTTTCCAATTTCTTCGCTTCAATTGTCGGAGCTTTCATGTATTTCGCCACTCTGACAGAAGTGCCAATTTTGCAGGGTTTGATAGCTTCAGGAATGGGTAAAGGGCCTGCACTTGCCCTGTTGCTTGCCGGCCCTTCACTGTCATTGCCCAATATGCTGGTGATAAGAGGTGTGATCGGTACTCAGAAAACGGTGATTTATGTAACCCTGGTTGTAGTAATGGCTACCATTTCCGGTCTGATTTACGGCTCAGTTTTTTAATAGTGAATCATATGGAACAATTTAAGATCGAGATGTGTTTAAGTAATATGGAAACCGTGGTTGTAAGGAATAAAAGGAAAGATGTTGTAATTTCAATCGCTAAAATTTTGTGTTTATAACCTATGAGTGAAACAGGACATCGGCACCATGAAGTAAGCGGCAAAAACCTGGGTTTTGCCATACTGCTTAATGCAGGAATTACTATAGCGCAGGCCATAGGAGGTATTATTTCGGGAAGTATGGCATTGCTCAGCGATGCGGCTCATAACTTCAGCGATGTGTTATCAATGGTAATAAGCTATTTGGCGAACAGACTGTCAAAAAGAGACGCTACCGAAAAACAGACGTTTGGCTTCAGACGCTCTGAAATACTGGCTGCCTTTATCAACTCTGCAACACTGATTATAATTTCGGTAATTATTCTGTTCGAAGCCATTCAAAGATTGATCAACCCGGTGACCATTTCAGCCAACCTGGTTATATGGCTGGCAATTGCCGGAATCCTGGTAAATGGTATCAGCGTGCTTTTCATCAGGAACGATTCCCATGAAAACATGAACATGAAATCGGTTTATCTTCATCTGTTCGGCGATATGCTTACCTCCGTTGCAGTATTGCTGGGTGGGCTTGCCATGAAATACCTGCAATGGTTCTGGACCGACAGTGTTTTTTCAATGGTTATTGCGATCTACCTTCTGTATATGAGCTGGGGGATCTTCAGATCATCACTCCGAATTATTATGCAATTTACTCCTGAAGAGGTTGATATTCATAAAATTGTAAAGGAAATAGAGAATATCGGGGGAGTAAAAAATACTCACCATGTGCATGTCTGGCAGATCAATGAACATGATCTGATGTTTGAAGCACATGTTGATGTATCAGAAGATATCAGTGTAAGTAACTTCGGGACGATTTTGGACCAAATTAAGGAAATACTGCACCGGCACAATATAGATCATTCAACAATTCAGCCCGAGTATATGGTTGATGATAAAAAGCAATTAATTCATTAATAATATTAAAATTAAAATTTAAAAATCATGATTGATCCAAAAGAATGGCTCGAATTCGGCCGTATTAAAGGGGACAAGAAAGTCTGTATTGACTGTGCCGCAAAATAAAAATTTTGCTTCCTGATGATGACTGAAAAGAAATACCCTCCCCGGCTCTGATTGCCGGGGAGGGTATTGATGTCTTTGACTGTTACCTTAACCAACTACTTTTTGGCAACAGCCTGATGGCTGCATGCTGAAGGATCGCATTTCATTCCGGATGAAGCATTTGCGCAATTTGTTTTGCATGCTGCCGGATCGCATTTGCCTTCCTTACACTGTGCCGGATCACATTTGCCTTCCTTGCACTGTGCCGGATCACATTTTATTTCTGCATTTTTAGCATTGACCCCGGGAACAGGGTTTTCACCTGTGGCCATAGTACAGGTTGCTGCTGACGGGCACTTTGAGCAATCCTTTGAAATTTCTGTTTTGGCCTTTTTGTCTTTCGGATCTTTGGTCTGGGCATTGACCGTAAAGATGACGAAGAAAGCCAGAACTATTAAAGCCGAGAAACCAATAATTGTTTTTTTCATATCAGTAGAAATTAATTCATTAAACCTTTGTCAAAATTAGGTGACAATTATACCAAACATGTTATACCCGGGTTAATTCGTGTTAAGCCGATGTTAAATCTGCCACAACGACAGAAATTCTGATTAATTTTGATCAGATGAACAGATCAAAGATCCAGCTGACAATACTTATAATTACCCTGACAGCCCTTGTGGCACTCGCCGGAATCCAGTTTTCGTGGATAATAAAAGCAGCAAGGATGCAGGAGAACCAGTTTAATCACAGCGTCACGATGGCCATGAACAGGATTGTTGAGAACCTGTCACATAATCAGGCAATATGTAATGAGGTTAATAATTGTCTGAGGAAAGGTCAGGGCGGATCGTGCTATCTCTTAATGAAAAGCAGGGAGGAATGGGCAGACATCAAATCAGTGATAAAGGATGATCTAAATTTCTACGGCATTAATCTCGATTTTGAGTTCGACATAATCAAAATTACTGATGAAGGATCTGTCCAACCCGGCAAGGATACATATCTCAGCCAAAACCTCGAGGAAATGCTTGAAAAATCAGGTTATAAGCTTAGCCTCAGGTTCCCTGAAAAACGAGATTTCATAATTGCCCAGATAGGTGATATATTTATATTTTCTATCGTCCTCCTGTTCCTTGTTTCCCTTTCATTTATATTGATCTATAATTACTACAGGAAAGAGAAACTTCTTTCAGACAGCATTTTGGATTTCGTAAATAATGTCACTCATGAATTTAAGACTCCGCTTACGAATATCTCGCTAGCAAACAGCATGATGTCAAAAAATGAAAAGGTGGAGAAGGATGAAAAACTCTCTTTTTATTCAAGGATCATAAGGACAGAACAAATAAAACTGAATGAAAAAGTTGAACAGCTTCTGAAAACCAACTTTGCCGGTCTGGACAAACCTCAGCCGGACGAGGAGATAGATGCTGCAACAGTGGCGGAGAATATTATTGAAACCTACAGGGTGCAGGTTGAAGACAAGAGAGGATCAATCAGCCTGAGAAGGAGCGGCGATAATTTTTTCATTTCCGGCAACCTGGACCTGTTTCATATTGCAATCGGCAACCTGGTGGATAATGCAATTAAATATTCGGTTAAAGCACCTCAGATATTAATAGCATTGAAAGCGGGCCATGATAAGCTGATAATTGAGATTGAGGATAATGGTCCCGGAATTTCCAAAGAGTTCAGGGAGAGCGTGTTTGAAAAATATTTCCGGGTACCGACAGGAAATGTGCACAACATTGACGGTTTCGGACTGGGACTGTTTCAGGTGAAAAGTATCATTGCAAAAATGAAGGGAAATATCAGACTCACAAATATTAAAGAGGGCGGACTGAGAGTAACGGTGGAGCTGCCCCTGGTTGTTAAAAATGGCTGATTCTGATCATAATACAAGGATTATCATTGTAGAGGATGATGTGAATCTCGGATTTCTCCTGGTGGAATTCCTTGAATCAAACGGATTTGAAGTGAAGCTTTACAGGGATGGCCTGTCAGCATTAAACGGATTCAGGATATCAGGTTTCGATTTCTGTATAATCGACCTGATGTTGCCCGGCATGGATGGATTTACATTGACCGGGGAAATTAAAGAGATGAACAGGGATATCCCCGTAATAATCCTTTCCGCACGTTCCCTTAAAGAAGATAAGATCAATGGATTCCGTCTGGGGGTTGACGATTACATTACAAAACCTTTTGATGAGGAGGAGCTGTTATACAGGATCCGGGCGATCCTTAACAGGTTAAAAAACGGTAAAAATCAACCTTCTTCAGAATCTCAGACTTTAATGATTGGCAATTACAGGTTTGATCCCCTCAACCAGGTTCTGAGTTTCGGGAAAAACTCTCAAAGGATAACCGTTAAGGAGAGCCGAATACTGCTTAAACTGGCTGTTGCAATGAATAATGTTGTTACACGTGATGAAATTATGCTGAATGTCTGGGGTGAATCCGACTATTACACCGGGAGAAGCCTTGACGTTTTTATCTCAAAAATTCGCGGCTACCTTAAAAAAGATCCTTCAGTTCAAATAGTTACTATTCCGACAGTGGGATATCTTCTGGAAGTGAAATGATTATTTTCGCTTATTACCTGCAGCGATCAATTGAACAACCGCGGGATAAATTTTGGCAGGTTTTTCCTGTAGGCTTCATAATCAGGATATTTATTACTGCTTATATATTCTGTGAGCCGGGTGCTGCCGATAAATAACAAAACAAGCAAAAGTGAGCCGGTCAGAGTCAGGTTTATCCATCTGCCTGAAGCTGCTACTCCAAAAAAATAAAAACTGATCCATATTGCCTGCTCGGATGCAAAGTTTGGATGCCGCACATATTTCCACAATCCTTCGGTCATAAAACCCCTACTGAGCGACTCGATGTACAACGGCTCTCCCTTTTGAGTACTGAGTTTTTCCTGATGAAACCTGAACAGCTGATTATCGGCAACGCCTTCTGTAATAATGAAGATCAACATCAACGTTGCCGCTACGACATCTGTCATGTTCATCGGTTTTCCGTCATTCAGGGCGGCAAGAAGCAACGGTGTTGAAAAAAGTAGTATCAGGAGGTTCTGGTATAAGGAGATAAACAGAAGATTAAACATGCCAAACCTAAACCTGCCCCTCAACTCAGGTCGTTCCCTCATAATCTTCCACCGGTGATCTTCTGCTCCTTTCCAGGGAATGATATTATACCCGCCTTTCCGGGAAAAATTGTAACTCAGTCGCAAACCCCAGACCGTTACGAGTGAAGCCATGACTAATATCCGTGTTGACGGATAGGCTGCAAAAGTTATCCAGCCGTATGCTACAGGCACCAGGCTCCAGAGTTTGTCTACCTGGCTATAATTCCGTGTTAGCTCACTTACTATAAAACATACCAGAGCCACAATAACCATAACCATTATCCATGTTGAAACAAGATTCTGAAAATGAATGTTATCTCTGTAAGGCAGGGAAGTAAAGCTAATAGCTGATAAAAGTTGTATCATAATGATTCAGGTCCTTTGGTTCAAAGATGCAATTTTTCTGTTATCTGAACTAATTTCCGAAATTTATCAGGTGTTTATATTTCGTAAATGTACGAAATGATTAAATTTGACGAAACAACTAACGACTGTACTCATAAAGTACTGTTTACTGCGAAACATAGTGGGAGATGAATAATCAGTTCCACAATAAAGGGTTTGAGAGTGGAGGGTTCCTTAACCTTTCGGCACAGGAAGCATGCGAAGAAGCCAGGTTATATGGGGCAGTCATTGTTGATGTGCGGGAGGAGAGACTTTGACGGATCCTGTGTCTGCCAGCTCAGACCCCGGCATAAAAAGTAAGGTATCAGGACAAAAGACAAAATAAATTAACCGGTAATGAAACCAAAAGATATTAAACAAATTGTACAGGAGAAATACGGGCAGATTGCCTCCTCCTCTGATGATCACTCAAATAAATCATGCGGTTGTTCGCCTGACTGTGGCTCCTCCGCAGGTTATACCATCTTCAGTGAAAGCTATAACCACCTCGAAGGCTACCATCCTGACGCTGACCTTAGCCTTGGCTGCGGGATACCTACGAAGTTTGCAGCTATCGCCCCCGGTGACAGGGTGCTGGATCTAGGCAGCGGAGCAGGTAATGACTGCTTTGTTGCAAGAGCAATTGTTGGTGAAACCGGTCATGTGACCGGCCTTGATTTTACAGAGGCCATGCTGCATAAAGCGGAAGAAAACAGAAGGAAGCTGGGGTTTTCTAATGTTGAGTTTGTGAAGGGCGATATTGAAGAGATGCCTTTGCCCGATAACAGATTTGATGTAATTCTGTCAAACTGTGTCCTTAACCTTGTTCCTGACAAACAGAAAGCTTTTGGCGAAATAATGAGGGTACTTAAACCTGGAGGACATTTCTGTGTCTCTGATGTGGTGCTCAGGGGCGAACTGCCTGAAAAGATACGGTCTGACGCAGAGATGTATGCCGGATGTGTCTCAGGTGCCATGGAGAAAGATGACTATCTTAGAATAATTGAAAAACAAGGTTTTAAGGATATTAAGGTTCACAAGGAGAAGCAGATACTGCTCCCTGACAACCTCCTTAAAGGTTTCACCGACGATAGTGAAATGTCAGCATTTAATAACGGAGAAAATGGGATCTTCAGCATTACAGTAACTGGGTATAAGAATTAATATTTCCATAATATGCCAAATAAAAAGCGACTTAAATTACTTGACCGGTATCTGACGTTATGGATATTTCTTGCGATGTTCGCCGGGGTGATCATTGGCTGGAGCAGTCCGGGAATAGCAGAGTTCTGGAACAGCTTGTCAAGTGGTACCACCAACATCCCGATTGCCATAGGTCTTATTGTAATGATGTATCCTCCACTGGCGAAGGTGAAATATGAAGAGCTACCGGATGTCTTCAGAAACACCAGGGTGCTTGGTCTGTCGCTGGTACAGAACTGGGTTATTGGACCGGTACTTATGTTCCTGCTGGCGATTTTGTTTCTGAGGTTCAATATTGATTATATGTACGGGCTGATACTTATCGGTCTTGCGAGGTGCATTGCCATGGTCATAGTCTGGAACGACCTGGCAAAGGGAGACACACAGTATGCAGCAGGACTGGTTGCTTTCAATTCCATTTTCCAGGTGCTGTTTTTCTCACTCTATGCATACCTGTTTATTGCTGTCCTGCCCGGGTGGTTCGGTTTACCTGTCAATGATGCCGTTGAACAGATAACCATAGGCCAGATAGCGAAGAGCGTTTTCATTTACCTCGGGATACCATTCATCGCAGGATTTCTTACAAGATTTATCCTGATCAGGATAAAAAGCAAAGAGTGGTATCATTCAAAATTTATCCCGAAGATCAGTCCTCTTACACTTGTTGCTCTTTTGTTTACCATTTTTGTAATGTTCTCACTTAAAGGAGAATATATCATTAAGATACCACTGGATGTAGTCCGCATTGCAATACCCCTGGTCATCTATTTTGTGGTGATGTTCATTCTCTCATTCATTATGAGCAAAAGGGCAGGAGCAAACTATGAGCAGTCTGCCACACTATCATTTACTGCGGCAAGCAATAACTTTGAGCTGGCCATCGCGGTGGCCATCGCAGTTTTCGGGATAAATTCCGGCGAGGCCTTTGCTGCAGTGATAGGGCCTCTGGTGGAGGTGCCGGTCATGATAGGGCTGGTGAATGTATCATTCTGGATAAAAAACAGGTACTTTCGACCTGGAGAGGAGATAAAATAAGCACAGGCGAACTTAAGATCATGCGATGTCATCTCTACTGAAATCCTGAGCCCACGGGAGATCAGTGTATGGCTCCCTGCGGGATATGACTCAACGAATCGTTATGCGGTTCTTTATATACATGACGGACAGATGCTCTTTGACAGTACAATCACATGGAATAAGCAGGAGTGGAGGGCTGATGAAGTTGCTGCACAGCTGATGACGGAAAATAAAATCAGACGGTGTATTATTGTCGGGATATGGAACAGGGACCTGTACCGATATGAAGAGTATTTTCCGGAAAAGGCCCTGACCTTTATGAAGGAACGCCGCAGTACAAAATTTATCCGAAAGTCCATGAAATGCGAACCGCTGGGTGATGCCTATCTCAGGATGGTGGTCAAAGAAGTCAAACCATATATTGACTCACGTTACTCCACTTATCCCGACAGGGATGACACATTCATCATGGGATCCAGTATGGGTGGACTGATATCACTTTATGCTATCTGCGAATATCCGGATGTTTTTGGTGGCGCCGGTTGTATTTCAACGCATCTCCCTATGACCGGCGTCGGTTTTTTCAGAAAGTATGACAACAAAATTGCAAGAGCATTCAGGAATTACCTTTCAGCAGAACTGCCTTCAGCCGAAAACCATAAGATCTATTTTGACTTCGGCACAAAGACGTTGGATAAATGGTATGGACCCTACCAGAAGAAGGTAGACAGGCTAATGTCATCAGCAGGCTTTACCTCTGAAAACTGGGTCACTGTAAAATATGAAGGTCATGACCATTCCGAAAGGTCATGGAGCAGCAGGCTGCATGTGCCGATGGAGTTTTTATTAGGCAGTAGAGGGTCAAGCGTTAAGAAATAGCCCTGTGGTCCGCCATCCGGCGGAGAGGAGCCGGAATGTGTAGAGGCAGTAGGCAATAGTTTATAACTACTTTGACCTTTATCCTTTGACCTTTAACCTTAAGTACTTTGCAGTATATGATTCCTGACATTTGGTCAGTTGCTCAGGGGTGCCCTCAAATAAGACGTATCCACCCTTATCCCCGCCTTCAGGACCAAGATCTATGACCCAGTCGGCGCACTTGATAACCTCTATGTTGTGTTCAATAAGTATCACTGAATGACCGTGTTCCACAAGGGCATTCAGTGACTTCATCAACTTGCTGATATCATGGAAATGGAGCCCGGTTGTTGGCTCGTCAAAGATGAAAAGCATCTTGGCATTGCTCTTCTCCTGGCTCAGGTAATAGGCCAGCTTGACCCTCTGGCTCTCACCGCCTGAGAGGGTGGAGGAAGACTGCCCAAGTCTTACATAGCCCAGCCCTACATCAGCAAGAGGCCTGAGCTTGTCAGCTATCTTTTTACATGACTTGTCCTGACATTTGCCGAAGAACTCAATGGCTTCGTCAATTGTAATTTCAAGAACGTCATAAATGTTCTTACCATGGAACCTGACATCGAGTATGTCACGTTTGAAGCGCATTCCCTTGCATGTCTCGCAGGTAAGTTCCACGTCGGCCATGAACTGCATTTCAACTCTTATAACTCCCTCTCCCTGGCACTCTTCGCACCGTCCTCCCTCGACATTGAAAGAGAAATGCGAGGGTTTAAAACCGTACTGAACCGATGCCTGCTGTTCGGCAAAGAGTTTACGAATGTCGTCAAAAGCCTTCAGGTAGGTGACAGGGTTTGATCGGCTTGACCTTCCTATCGGGTTCTGGTCAACCATCTCCACAGCGGTGATGCTGGAAGCATCGCCGAGCATCTCGGAAAAATGACCGGTCTTCATGCTTGTACCTGTCAGTTTATTGGAGAGGGCGTTGAAGAGTATATCATGCACCAGAGTGCTCTTACCCGATCCGCTGACGCCTGTGACGGCAGTGATGGTGTGAAGGGGGAACCTGACGCTTACCTCTTTAAGGTTATTTTCCCTCGCTCCGGTGACTTCAATATAACTGTTCCATTTACGCCTGAATTCAGGTTCTTCGATGCGCATTGCACCCGTCATATAAGCAGCGGTAAGGGATTTATTTTTTGAAGAGAAGTCCACACCTCCCTGGTAAACTATCTCACCTCCGTGCGTGCCTGCTCCCGGGCCCATATCTATTATTTCATCGGCATTTTTTATGATCTCTTCCTCATGTTCAACTACAATTACAGTATTGCCCAGATCCCGCAGCTCTTTAAGCACATTGACCAGGAGACCTGTGTCACGCGGGTGCAGTCCAATACTGGGCTCATCAAGTATGTATAATGACCCTACCAGGCTGCTTCCCAGCGAGGTAGCAAGGTTGATACGCTGCGACTCGCCGCCTGACAGAGTGTTTGAAAGCCTGTCGAGAGTAAGATAGGATAGTCCCACCTCAAGAAGATATCCGAGTCTTTGCTGTATCTCTTTCAGGAGACGTCCTGCAATCTCTTTTTCCTCACCGTTGAGCATTAATCCGGAGAAAAATGAAAGGGCCTCGCTTACAGGCATGGAAGATATCTCCTGTATTGATCTGCCGCTCACCTTAACCCATCCTGCCTCTTTGCGCAGTCGGCGCCCACCACATTCAGAGCAAGTGCGTTTACCCCGGTAACGGCTGAGCATCACGCGGTACTGGATCTTGTATTTCTTCTCCTCAAGATGCTGAAAGAACTGGCCGAGACCGAAAAAGTACCTGTTGCCGCTCCAGACGAGGGCCTTCTGTTCCGATGTAAGCTTAAACCACGGCTTATGAATGGGAAAATCGAATTTGTCAGCGTTAAAAACCAGCCTCTCTTTCCACTGCTTCATTGTCTCCCCCCTCCAGCAGGCTATGCAATCATCATAAACGGAGAGATTCTCATCCGGGATCACCAGGCTCTCGTCAATACCTATAATCTTGCCATAGCCTTCACACAGAGGGCAGGCGCCAAGAGGCGAGTTAAAGCTGAAAAGATGCTCCGTTGGTTCTTCAAAAGTGATACCGTCTTCCTCGAATTTATCTGAGAAATGAACATTCTGTGTTGTCTCTTCATCAGTGACAGTCAGAGTGATATGGCCTTTTCCCGTGAGGAAGGCAGTCTGCACCGAGTCCGCAGTACGGCTTAATTCTTCGGGTGTGCCCGATGTTGAAAGCCTGTCAATGATAATATCAATAGTCTGAGCTCCCCTGACCACCTCAGCAGAGCCTGGCTCATCAAGCCTTACGAGGCCTTTTTCAGTGCTTATGCGGTTATAACCCTGCTTTACCAGAAAGGCTATATACTCATCGGTGTCAACATTATCAGGAACAATAAGCGGTGCTGTTATGACCACCCTTGTGCCTGCAGTCAGTGCGGCAATATAGTTTACCACATCATCAACGGAGTGTTTTCTTACCTCCCGTCCCGATACAGGTGAGATTGTATGGCCCACACGGGACCACAGAAGCCTGAGATAATCATGTATCTCTGTTGACGTGCCTACGGTAGATCTTGGATTGCGGGTGTTTACTTTCTGCTCAATGGCAATGGCAGGGGGTATACCGTTAATGAAATCAACCTCAGGCTTGTTCATGCGGCCCAGGAACTGCCTGGCATACGAAGAGAGGCTTTCAACGTACCTGCGCTGTCCTTCGGCATATACAGTATCAAAAGCCAGTGATGACTTTCCGGACCCTGATACACCGGTAATGACAACAAGCTTATTTCGGGGTATGTTAAGAGAAATGTCTTTCAGATTATGGACCCGCGCCCCTTTTATCTCTATATTCCCCTTCATTTTGCTCCCTGAAAATTTAAAATCCAAAAATAGTATTTTTGTATTTAAATTTTTTTCTTTTCTTTGTATGCAGATTAACAAATAACGGAGGATAGCCTATAGCAGATTTCTACTCTTAACCAACAAGAGAGAGCTATGAAGAGCACAAAAACCGATTATGAACTGATAACCAGTTACATAAACGGTGACAATAGGAGCATTGAGCTCCTGATACTCCGTCATAAGAGCAAAGTTTATTCATATATCAGCCTTTACATCAGAAGCAGGGATCTGGCAGATGACATTTTTCAGGATACTTTTTTGAAGGTTGTCCAGTCAATACGTGCAGGCAGATACCAGGATGACGGCAGATTTCTGTCGTGGGTGATGCGTATCGCCCACAACCTCATTATTGACCATTTCAGGCATGAAAAACAGCTGGGATTGGTACTGAATGATGACTATGAGTCTGACCTCTTTAATTCACGCAGGCTTGCCGATGATAATGTAGAGGATATTATGGTCCGCCGCCAGATCCTGCGTGATGTAAGAAGGCTTATAAGTGACCTGCCTGATGATCAGCGCGAAGTGGTCATTATGCGGCATTATGCGGGAATGAGTTTCAAGGAGATAGCTGATATGACAGGAGTGAGCATCAATACAGCTCTTGGTCGTATGAGATATGCGCTGATAAACATGCGCAAAATGATGACTGAAAAAAACATCACTCTCTCCGTAAACTGAAACAATATTTGATTTTCAAAGGCGTTTTTCTCATGTGAGAACAAATTTGCCTATGGAAGAGACTTTTACCCCGTTACTTGCTTTTAACGATATTCAGACTTATTGCAGCGACCTTATCAGTGATGCCTTCGGGATTGATGCTGAGCTTGCTGCAATTCTCCCCCGTGGAG
>DATKUS010000026.1:0-10893 GCA_035530535.1 Bacteroidales bacterium | reverse complement strand
ACCTACTTCTACACGGCTGTTACCATTAACCCGGTACAGATGGCAGAGGATATGAAGAAGAACGGCGGTTTTGTGCCCGGCATCAAACCCGGACGCAAGACTGTGGAATTCATTGACACCATCATGTCGCGCATTACTCTTCCAGGCTCTATCTTTCTGGCAATAGTTGCAATTATGCCTGCTTTTGCCGTGAATGCCGGAGTCAGCGGTAACTTTGCCCAGTTCTTTGGCGGCACATCGCTCCTGATTCTCGTTGGTGTTGTACTTGATACACTCCAGCAGATAGAGAGTCATCTTCTGATGCGTCACTATGACGGGCTTATGAAATCCGGTCGTGTCAAGGGCAGGACCGGCGCCGTATCGGCAATTTAATTGTTTTACGTTCTTTGATGATTTATCTTAAGACGGATGCAGAAGTAGAGTTATTGAGAGAGAGCAATTTGCTGGTCTCGAAAACTCTTGCTGAGGTAGCCAGTCATATCAGGCCCGGGGTAACAACCCTGATGCTTGACGAAGTTGCGGAGACATTTATCCGTGACAACGGCGCAATGCCCGGTTTCAAGGGCTATGCAGGCTTCCCCAACACCCTCTGCACCTCTGTCAATGATGAGGTGGTACACGGAATACCATCAGGCTACACCCTTAAAGAAGGCGATATCATATCGGTCGACTGCGGGGTGATCCTCAACGGTTTCTATGGTGACAGTGCGTTCACCTTCGCCGTGGGGGAGATAAAGCCTGAGATACAGCGTCTTCTTGACTTCACCCGGGCATCGCTCGAGGCAGGAGCCAGGGAAGCTGTAACAGGAAACCGTATAGGTGACATCTCATGGGCGGTACAGTCAACGGCAGAAAGCGGTGGCTATTCCGTAGTCCGTACCCTGGTAGGACACGGCATCGGAAAACACCTGCATGAAGGCCCTGAAGTACCTAACTTCGGTAAACGGGGTTCCGGTCCCAGGCTTCAGAGAA
Source organism: Bacteroidales bacterium (assembly GCA_035530535.1). Lineage (GTDB taxonomy): Bacteria > Bacteroidota > Bacteroidia > Bacteroidales > VadinHA17 > SR-FBR-E99. Next base: position 9,921 of record DATKUS010000026.1, on the reverse strand, counting down.
ATATGGTCATCTGCATTGAGCCGATGATCAATGTGGGGACTAAGAACACCAGGACACTTAATGATGGGTGGACTGTACGGACAGGTGACGGACAACCATCAGCACACTTTGAATACGCTGTTGCTGTCAGGGAGGATAAAGCCTTTCTGCTGACAACATTTGAGTTTATAGAAGAAGTTTTAAAAAGAGGTAAGTAAATGGCTAAACAACCATCGATAGAGATTGATGGAACAATCATTGAAGCACTCTCGAACGCAATGTTCAGGGTTAAGCTTGAGAACGGGCATATAATTACGGCCCATATCTCCGGCAAGATGAGGATGCATTACATAAAGATACTGCCCGGTGATAAGGTGAAAGTAGAAATGTCACCCTATGACCTTACTAAAGGAAGAATAACATTTAGGTTTAAATAGAAAATACGACGGTAATGAAAGTTAGAGCATCAATAAAAAAACGTTCCGCAGACTGCAAGATTGTCAGGAGAAACGGACGTCTGTATGTTATAAACAAGAAAAATCCCAAGTTCAAACAGAGGCAGGGATAAATTTAATTAACTTTGCACTTCAAATTAAAAGAGGTATATGGCACGTATAAATGGTGTAGACTTACCAAGAAATAAGCAGGGAGAGATAGCTCTCACTTATATCTATGGCGTTGGACGGAGCACAGCACAGAAAGTGCTTGACAAAGCAGGTGTTGACAGACACGTGAAGGTAGAAGAGTGGAATGACGATAATATTAATACTATTCGTCTGATCCTGTCTGAAAACTACAAGCTTGAAGGTGAACTCCGTTCAGAGACACAGCTTAACATAAAGCGACTGATGGATATCGGTTGTTACCGTGGTATCCGTCACAGGATAGGACTTCCGGTAAGGGGACAGAGCACTAAGAACAATGCCCGTACCCGTAAAGGCCGCAAGAAGACCGTTGCTAACAAGAAAAAAGCTACTAAATAATTAAAATATGGCAAAGAAGACTGGGACATTAAAAAAGAAGGTCGTTAAAGTTGAATCAGTGGGACAGGCTCACGTTCATTCTTCATTCAATAATATTATTATTAGCCTTACAAACAGCGCGGGGCAGGTAATCTCATGGGCTTCTGCCGGCAAGATGGGCTTTAGGGGTTCCAAGAAGAACACTCCTTATGCAGCTCAGATAGCTGCTGAAGATTGTGCTAAGGTTGCTTTTGAACTGGGATTACGGAAGGTGAAGGTATATGTAAGGGGCCCGGGTTCAGGCCGTGAGTCAGCCATACGCGCCATTTCAAACAGCGGTGTGGAAGTCACTGAGATCATTGATGTCACTCCAATGCCTCACAACGGATGCCGTCCGCCGTCAAGAAGAAGGGTATAAAAGCCTCATAGCAAATTTCAAAAAACGATAAACAAACAATTCAATGGCAAGATATACTGGACCAAGAACCAAGATTGCAAGGAAATTCGGAGAGCCTATTTACGGCCCTGACAAATACCTCGACAGGAAGAATTTTCCGCCCGGACAGCACGGCCTCAGCAAAAAGAGAAAAAAGACTTCTGAATACGGTATTCAGCTTCGCGAAAAGCAAAAAGTTAAATATACCTACGGATTACTGGAACGTCAGTTCCGTAACTTCTTTGAGAAAGCACAGGCTGCACCCGGTGTCACCGGCCTTGTACTTCTGCAGATGCTCGAGTCACGTCTTGACAATGTTGTCTACCGTCTTGGTGTAGCCCCTTCCAGGGCAGCAGCACGTCAGCTGGTGTCTCACCGTCATATCACTGTCAACGGTAATGTGGTTAACATTCCGTCATTCGGCGTTAGCACCGGCGATATCATCGGAGTACGTGAGAAGTCCAAGTCTCTCGAGATCATTATTGATTGCCTTGGCGCAAACCGCCGGTCAAAACTGGCTTGGCTGGAGTGGGATGATACCCAGATGGCCGGTAAATATATGAGTGTTCCCGAACGTTCAGAAATACCTGAAGAGATCAAGGAACAGCTTATCGTAGAGTTATATTCAAAGTAATCAAAGTAATAAAATCCATATGGCCATACTAGCATTCCAGAAACCTGACAAAGTAATATTACTGGAAGCGGACGAACAGTACGGAAAATTTGAGTTCCGCCCGCTTGAACCCGGTTACGGTATTACCGTAGGCAATGCACTCAGGCGTATACTGCTCTCCTCTCTCGAGGGTTTCGCTATCACCACAGTGAAGATAGAAGGCGTTGACCATGAATTCTCCACAGTCACCGGAGTCATTGAAGACGTTACCGAGATCCTCCTGAATCTGAAACAGATACGCTTCAAACGAATGGTTGAGGATGTAGACAGTGAAAAGATCATGATAAAAGTATCGGGACAGGAAGTATTGAAAGCCGGCGACCTCAATAATGCGCTTAGCAGTTTCGAGGTTCTGAATCCTGACCATGTGATCTGCCACATGGAATCCGATGTGAAACTTCAGATCGAGATCAATATTAACAAGGGCAGGGGCTATGTTCCTGCTGAAGAGAATCAGCCTGATGAAGCAGAATTCGGTGTGATAGCCGTGGATTCAATCTTCACGCCCATCAGAAATGTGAAGTATGCCATAGAAAATTACAGGGTTGAGCAGAAAACTGACTATGAGAAACTTATTATCGAGATAAGCACTGACGGTTCAATACATCCGAAAGATGCCCTCAAAGAAGCAGCCAAGATACTCATATATCATTTCATGCTTTTCTCTGAGGATAAGATCACTATCGATTACGAGGATAAAATGGCAAATGAAGAGTTCGATGAAGAGATACTTCACATGCGCCAGCTTCTCAAAACCAAACTTGTTGACCTTGACCTTTCAGTAAGAGCCCTTAACTGCCTCAAGGCAGCCGAGGTTGAATCCCTGGGAGACCTTGTCAAATTCAATAAGAATGACCTCCTTAAGTTCCGTAACTTCGGCAAAAAGTCACTCACGGAACTTGATGAGCTGCTTGAGACCATGAGCCTCTCTTTCGGAATGGATGTGGCAAAATATAAACTGGATAAAGATTAATAACAGGTAAGGATAGATAGAAATGCGACATTTAAGAGTTATAAATCACCTTGGAAGGAAAAGCGCGGACAGAAAGGCAATGATGGCCAACATGGCATCATCGCTCATACTTCACAAGCGCATAACCACCACCAACGCCAAAGCACGCGCATTGCGCTCTTATGTTGAGCCTTTAATAACCAAATCAAAGGAAGACTCAACCCATTCACGCAGAGTTGTTTTCAGTTATCTTGCAAATAAGGACGCCGTTTCTGAATTATTCAGAGAAGTGGCTCCCAAAATCACTAACCGTCCCGGCGGATATACCCGCATTCTGAAACTGGGTAACCGTCTGGGTGACGCAGCTGAAATGTGTCTCATTGAGCTCGTTGATTTCAATGAGAACATGCTTGCTGCTGAAGCAACCAAAGCAAAAGCAACACGCCGCCGCCACAGCACGAAAAAGAAAACAGAAGAAGCAGTATCTGCCGCCGCAGCACCTGCCGCCCCGGAGAAAGAAGCTTCTGCTGATTCAAAAGAAGAATAGTATATAACTATGAAATAATAAAGGGATATGGTCCGGGTGGCTTTATCCCTTTTTTTGTATATTGCATATTGGTTAGATTAAATCTAAAAGACAATGAGTCAGATAATTAATGTACATGCAAGGGAAATCCTTGACTCGAGAGGTAACCCCACGATTGAAGTTGAAGTGGAAACCGCCAGCGGTGCCACTGGCAGAGCTGCCGTGCCGTCAGGCGCATCCACAGGAGAAAATGAAGCACTTGAACTGAGAGACGGTGACAAAACCCGCTATCTTGGAAAGGGTGTTCTCAAGGCAGTCTATAATGTTAACAGCATCATTTCAGAGGATATCATGGGAATGGATGTGACTGACCAGATAGGGATAGACATGAAAATGATTGAACTTGACGGAACCCCAACCAAGAGCAACCTTGGTGCGAATGCAATTCTGGGAGTTTCACTGGCCTGCGCAAAGGCAGCCGCTGCTTATCATGGCCTTCCCCTCTACCGGTATATAGGCGGCCCGAATGCAAGGGTGATACCAATCCCGATGATGAACATCATCAACGGCGGCTCTCATTCAGATGCTCCCATTGCTTTCCAGGAGTTCATGATACGCCCCAAAGGTGCCCCCTCCTTCGCAGAAGGCCTTCGTATGGGTGCCGAAGTCTTCCATTCATTAAAAAAGGTGCTTAAAGAACGCGGATTAAGCACTGCCGTTGGTGATGAGGGCGGTTTTGCCCCCGCACTAAAAGGCACTGAGGATGCCCTTGAGAGCATCCTTCAAGCAGTCAAGGCAGCCGGCTATGAACCAGGCAAGGATGTCACCATTGCCCTCGATCCTGCAGCAAGTGAATTCTATGTTGACGGCAAATACGATTATACAAAGTTCGAAGGTGATAAAGCCAAGAAGTTGACCTCAGCACAGCAGGTCGATTACCTTGCTACGCTGGTCGAAAAATATCCCATCGATTCTATTGAGGACGGGATGGCTGAAAACGACTGGGACGGATGGAAACTGATGACTGAAAAGCTCGGAAGCAAGATCCAGATAGTCGGCGATGATGTTTTTGTGACCAACGTTACATATCTTGAAAAGGGCATTGCCATGGGCTGCGCAAATTCCATACTCATCAAGCTGAATCAGATAGGTACGCTCACTGAAACTCTTAACTGTATTGAAATGGCGCACAGGGCCGGTTATACTACTGTCACCTCTCACCGCTCGGGAGAGACGGAAGACACAACCATCGCCGATGTGGCTGTGGCAACCAACTCAGGCCAGATCAAGACAGGATCACTGAGCCGTACAGACCGTATTGCAAAGTATAACCAATTGCTCCGCATTGAGGAGGAACTTGGAAACAGGGCCGTTTACGGTTGCGAATAAAACGCAATCCGTAACCGCATACATCTGGAGGCTCCATAATGACGGAGCCTCTTTTTTTCCTCCCCCGTCAGTCTGCTTAATGCCATAACAGAAATGATTATCTTTGTATAAATCTACTATTCGATGACCTTTTCCGGCCTTGCAGATTATGTCAGTTATCTTGATTCATCCGGTGACCTGTGTCGTGTCAGTTGCCCTGTTGACCCCATTCTTGAGATAACCGAGATAGCTGACCGGATGGTGAAATCCGGGGGGAAAGCGCTTCTGTTTGAAGACACAGGGACAAAATTCCCGCTTCTTATTAACTCTCTTGCTTCTGACAGCCGCATCGCTGCGGCTCTCGGGCGTGTCTCTCCTGAAAATGCCGGTGATGAGATAATCTCTCTTTTTGATGCCATCGGCGGAGAAAAAGGACTGTGGAGCAAGATAAGCCAGCTGCCTCGAATGCTTAAGCTGCTTAAACTCGCTCCCCGGAAAAGAGCGGGAAGGGGTATATGCCAGGAGGTTATCACAGGCAATCCTGACCTGTCAATACTTCCTGTCATGAAATGCTGGCCTCATGACGGCGGCAGGTTCATCACACTGCCGCTGGTTCATACCAGACACCCGCTGACAGGAAAGACCAATCTGGGCATGTACCGGATGCAGGTCATGGGCCCTGACCTGACAGGGATGCACTGGCACAGACATAAGACCGGGGCACGGCACTACCAGTCCTGGAAGGAGGCCGGTAAGAGGATGCCGGTGACGGTGACACTGGGAGGTGATCCGGTGTATACTTACTCTGCCACGGCGCCGATGCCGGAAAATATGGATGAGTACCTGCTTGCCGGATTCCTTCGCGGCAGGAGGGTGGAGATGGTTAAATGCATTACCAATGACCTCTGGATACCGGCTGATTCTGACATAGTCATAGAGGGATATGTAGACCCATCTGAAGAACTGCTTCTTGAAGGTCCTTTTGGCGACCATACCGGTTTCTATTCGCTTGCCGATTATTATCCGGGCTTTCATGTCACATGCATTACGCACCGGAAGAATGCTGTTTATCCTTCTACCATAGTGGGTGTGCCACCTATGGAAGACGCCTGGATAGGAAAGGCTACAGAAAAGATCTTTCTCGCTCCTCTGAAACTGGCCATAACACCTGAGATCAGCAATCTTCACATGCCAGTGGCAGGGGTTGCTCACAATCTTGTACTGGTGAGCATTGATAAATATTATCCCGGCCAGGGAATGAAGGTCATTAATGCTCTCTTTGGCGCCGGACAGATGATGTTCAGCAAATATATCATCGTGTTAAACAGTGAAGTACCATTGCATGATTACAGGAAAGTAGTTGACGCCCTCTTTGAGAATGTAAGGTTTGGAACTGATCTGATGGTGACGCGAGGCCCTCTGGATGTTCTTGACCACTCATCAGACACATTCAGCATGGGAGGAAAGATGGGAATAGATGCCACCCTGAAGCTGAAAGAAGAAAGGAATCCGGACTTAAGCACTGTTCCTCTGCGGCTCATGGCAGTTGAAGGTATAAGAAACGAAGTTGTGACAGGGATAAAGACAATGTCTGATTTATCACTCCCGCTGGTTATTATTACTGTCAGAAAACCGGCAGCCGGTTTTGATATGAGAGACCTCATATCATCACTCCCCGGACCAATGCAGGAAGACGGCACCATAACCGTCGCCGTTGATGACGGCACTGATACTGATGATCTTAGCATGATTGTCTGGCTTGTCACCGGGAACAGCGATCCCTCACGTGATATTTTTAAGCCTGCAGGAGGAGGACTTTTCATTGATGCCACTTCAAAATCAGGGTCACTGCCTCCCTTCCCGAGAGAGTGGCCTAATGTTGTATGTTCGGATGCTGAGACAATAGAGAAGGTTGACCGCCGCTGGAGTGATTACAGGACCGGTGTTTTCATTAAATCACCTTCATTGAAACTTTTTCCGCTTTTACAGCCGGGAGACGCCGCGGTAGAAAAGCCTAAAAAGATTAAGACGTGAACAGCATTGTCATAAATTATCTGATAGCTGCATTTTTTGTTGTTGCACTTGTGTACCTGGCCATACTGCAGTTCTGGGTGCTGCTGCGTACAAGAAGACATCTCGCTGAAATGAAGTCGGCATACTCTGAGATCAATCATCAGAGCGAGGAGCTTCAGATAAAGAATAAGGATATTACGGACAGCCTGAACTATGCAAGAAGGATCCAGGCAGCACTGCTGCCCGCCGAGCATTATATCAGACGCATTTCTCCAAACTATTTTATCTTTTATAAACCAAAACATATTGTAAGCGGCGACTTCTACTGGGTGAGCCAGCGCAGCGGTAAACTTTACATTGCCGCTGCAGACTGCACCGGGCACGGAGTACCAGGGGCTCTGATGTCAATGATTGGCCTTGAACTGTTACAGAAGATCATCAATGAAAAGAGGGTTGAAACAAGTGACAGCATTCTGATGACACTGAACCAGGAGCTGGAGTCATCTTTTTATAAGGAGGAAGATGGCAGAGCCCTCATTAAAGACGGCATTGAAATGAGCATTTGCGTCATTAACCGTGAGACACGGGAAATGCAGTTCTCGGGTGCTTTTCTTCCGGTATATATCGTACGCCACGACAAGCTTATTGAGATAAAGGGTGATAAGATAAACGTCGGACAGACTTATGTAAACGGGGTTTCATTTCATAAAAGCACCTATACTCTCGAGGTGGGAGACATTCTTTATCTTTTCTCTGACGGTTATGCCGATCAGTTCGGAGGGCCTGAAAATAAGAAATTCATGTATCGGAGACTGAGACATATACTGTTGACCATCAGTAAATATCCACTACCAGATCAGGAGAGGATCCTTGATGAGACAATAACATCATGGATGCAGGGCTGTGAACAGATTGACGATATGATGATAATGGGGTTCATGCCTTTCTGAGATTAAATCAGGGCGCTAATCTTTTCAATCAGCTGTTCCGGATCAATGGGTTTGCTTATATAATCATCCATTCCCACCGCAAGACATTGCTCCCTGTCTCCCAGCATTGCATTGGCCGTGATGGCAATTATGGGAGTATGCGATTGTGTGCTGGTCTCCAGGGCTCTTATCTTTTCCGCAGAGACAAGCCCGTTCATGACCGGCATCCGGATATCCATGAGTATCAGGTCATATCTCGAGGTGCCGAACATGTCAAGAGCTTCTTTTCCGTTGCGTGCTATCTCTATCCTTCGCACCAGGGGCTCCAGCATTAACTGCGTAATACGCTGATTGATAGGATTATCCTCAACAAGCAGGATGCTCACGTCTTTCATTTTCTTCTTCCCGGACTCTTTTGTAATTCCCTTAATGAGAGTGCTTGCTGCCTCAGCTCTCTCAACCCTCTTGTATTTTTGTAACCTGATGGTGAAGACAAAGTATGATCCTGACCCTGTTGAGTGCTCCTGCCAGCTTCCGCCTGAAGTGGTTATCAGTTTAATGGCAAGCGTATGTGGTTGTCTTTCTTCACCGACAAAAACAACGGGATGATTGGTTGAAAGGGTGAATTCAATAAGATGGGCTCCGTCGCGCTGGGGTGTTTCGCGGGCTTCTATCTTCACGGTCAAATTACCTGTTGCCGCCGAAATGGCCGTACTCAGAAGGTCTATCAGTATCTGTTTTAGTATGATTGGATTGCCCCTTAATTCTGTCTCACCTTCTCCCTTGTCATCATAAAAGATCATACTATGTTCATGACGACGATTCAGTTTCAGAAGCTCAATTGTGTCACGGATCGTCGGGCCCAGTTTAAACCTGATGTCACTGCGTGATTCAAAGGTGGCATTCCCTGCCGTCTCCATGGTAAGATCATTCACCACTTCAACCATCGCGTCAGTTGAAGCGACGAATGTCTCAACAAGTTCCTGCTGTTTGCCGGGAGCACTGGAATCGCGTAACATACCGCTGAGGAGAACAAGGTTATTAAGTGGCTCTCTGATCTTGTGAGAAAAACTGTTGATTACCTCCTCATGCCGCTCCGCAATGAATGAGAGCTCCCTCATGATTGCACGGGTGTCTGCAATGAGCTTCCTGAGTTCGATTATGGAAACAAACAGCGTAATTATTGTAATGATGCCGGTTATCACCGGCAGTAGTATCATGCCAGCAATAGCCGCCGCTACTGAAATAATGGTGAACAGTGATGACAATCCCACAGGCAGGAGGATCTTTTTTCTTATCCTCCTGGTCATCAGTTCAGATTGCGGTGTTGTATCGGGTTTATCTTTCCTGGCCATTTTGCAGATACAGTAGAATCTCTCTCTTTCAAATATACATAAAATTCAATAAAGAAAGTGACCTTGTGCAAGACCTTCGGTTGAAAAGCTTATTTTTGCCTTACGGTATAATATTTGATAATGTTTTTGAAAAGGAGAGATATGAAAAAGACCGCACTGACCCTTCTTATGGTTTTTGTTACCCTCGGTTTTGCCTCCGGTCAGAAGCCTGACACGCTGGTGCAGTATACTCCCGACTTCAAATTCAGGGACGGTATTTACCTTAACTTTGAGATGGTCCGCACAAACAGCCCTATTCCAAAGGCCAAACTCCTCACATCAGTGGATTATAATGACAAGGATTTCTTTTCCCAGGTACTATCAGGTGACAAGATCTATTTCTATGATAACATGGGAGTAAGGCAGGAGATTGACAAGGCTACTATATGGGGATTCTCCAGGAACGGTGTTCTTTACAGAAAAATACAGCAAAATTATAACAGGATAACCTTCTTCGGGAGCATTATCCATTTTGTGGCTGACGTTACAACCAATGATCCCGGATATAACCCTTATGGTTATTATGATCCCTATTATTCTCCTTACCGCTCTTCATATTATTCTCCTTACTACTCTCCCTACTATTCTCCTTATAGTTCGCCTTATTCCTACGGCAATCCTTACAGGTCATCAGGCTCAAGGACAAACCTGCAAATGTATATGATTGATTTTGAGACTGGTAATGATTA
>DATKUS010000025.1:0-8964 GCA_035530535.1 Bacteroidales bacterium | reverse complement strand
GTTGATATGTGTTCGTTTTTTAAAAATTCCAATCTTAGACAAATTGAAAATGTTTATTTCGTGAACCATATTGTTAATAACACCTTATTTTTAACTTTAGGCACTCCAAACTTTAGCTCACTTTAAGTACTGATTAGTTACGGGGAAATAAATATTCAATTTTTTCTGGACCTGCCCTGTGGAAGCCGACACCACCAGCTGAAATTCCTTATGGTTCGGAGCTGGTAGTAGCACACCTTTAAATCGCAAATCCATAATTCGCTCAGTCCCTCAGTCGCTCCCTCGCAGCGTCGCAGAGTCGCCCTCTCGGCCCCATGCACCTTGCCCCTTGCTCCACGCTCTTCGCCCCCTGGTCGCTCAGTCCCTCAGTCGCCCCCTCAACCTTTACCTCAACCTCAGCCTCAACCTCAGCCTCAACCATCTCCCGGCATCATTTCTTAGGGGCGGCTCTCAGGTACTGAACTGGCCAGCTGGCCTCTTCTTCCAGTTCCCTGGCAGCAAGCAGCGAAAAATATGGATTTCTCAGGAGCTCCCTGCCAATGAAAATCAGGTCAGCTTTTCCCTCATTCAGTATTGCCTCAGCCTGTCTGGCGGTGGTGATCATGCCCACTGCACCGGTGAGTATGCCCGTCTTTCTTATTGTCTCGGCGAATGGGACCTGGTATCCCGGACCGAAGGGGATCACGGCGTCATGCACATTACCGCCGGAGGAGCAATCAATAAGATCGACACCATGGTCTTTAAGTATCTCTGCCAGCCTGACGCTCTCTTCAGGGGTCCAGCCACCCTCGGTCCATTCTGTTGCAGATATACGCACAAAGAGAGGATTTTCATCAGGCCATACTGATCTTACAGCATCGGCGACTTCAAGCAGGAGTCGTATCCTGTTCTGAAATGATCCGCCATATTCATCAGTCCGCCTGTTGCTGAGAGGTGAGAGGAACTCCTGCAGCAGGTAGCCGTGGGCGCTGTGTATCTCAGCCACCCTGAAACCTGCTGTCTTTGCCCTTTCAGCTGCGGCTTTAAATGAGGTGATAATATTTTTGATGGCTTCCCTGTCAAGCATCAGGGGAGCCCGGTCTCCGGGCATGAATGGTATTGCTGAAGGTGCCACTGTCTGCCATCCACCCTGTTTTTCATCCAGTTGCTTCCCTCCTTCCAGGGGTAAAGCGCATGATGCTTTTCTGCCGGCATGTGCAAGCTGGATGCCGGCTACAGCGTTATTGTCATGTATAAAAGAGACTATTCTGTTCAGGCTGCTGATCTGGTCGTCGCTCCACAGGCCGAGGTCGCCCGGGGTTATTCTGCCCTCGGGTGCTACGGCGGTTGCCTCGACCATGATCAGTCCTGCGCCACCCACGGCCCTGCTGCCGTAGTGTGTCATGTGCCAGTCGTTGGCGAAACCCTCTTTTGCTGAGTACTGGCACATGGGCGACATCACTATCCTGTTGCGGAGGGTGACGTTTCTTATCTGTAACGGTGAGAAGAGTCTTGACATAGTTATAGTTTTTTTGAATCAGAGAACCATCTGCAAAGGTGACACTTTCCGGTGAAAAGTCTGTACTCTTTCTGCAACAACCGGGAGGTTGAACAGGAGTCTATCCCTGGTATCAGGTACCGAAATCCCTTCCGGCTAAGCATGCCATGGTCTCCGGTGGTCTACAAAAAATAAAAAATAATTTTGCATAATTATTATAATATTGTATATTTGCATGATATATCATACATTATATATATTTATTAAACATAATGACTGATATTTCATACATAAAATGGAATGCATTAAGCGACAGGTCTGTCAGTGAGCTTCTTGGGAGATTCATTCGTCAGTCGCGTCTCCGGCAGAACAAGACCCAGGCTCAGCTTGCCGGTGAAGCAGGCATAGCACGCTCAACGCTCAGCCTCTTCGAAAAGGGCGAGAACTCAAGCCTGATGGTTTTCATCCAGCTGCTGAGGGCGCTTGATCTGCTGCATCTGCTTGAAGAATTTGAAATAAAAGAGCAGTTTAGTCCCCTGCAGCTTGCTAAACTTCAGAAGTCGGCACGCCGGAGGGTAAAACCTAAGAGTAAGAAACCATAAGATCCTGAATTTGTAGTTTATGATCTCAACAGCTTATGTAAGAATATGGGGCAGCAGGGCAGGTGCAATAGCCTGGGATGATGCCACAGGAACCGGATCATTTGAGTTCGAGCCATCATTCCTTAAATCCGGTATCGACCTCTCCCCTGTTATGATGCCTGTTTCTTCAGCCAGCGGCCGGGTATTTTCTTTTCCCGCACTGGCCAGGAGTGAAACATTCAAAGGCCTGCCCGGAATGCTTGCAGATGTGATGCCTGACAGGTTTGGAAATATGCTTATCGACTCATGGCTCGCCCGTCACGGACGACCGTCGGGCAGCATGAATCCTGTGGAGATACTTTGTTATATCGGTAAACGCGGAATGGGTGCTCTTGAATTTGAGCCTCCTGTACCAAAGAGCAGCAATGCAGCAACAAAAATCGAAATAAGTGAAATGGTCTCCCTCGCCAGTGAGATCCTTTCAGGTAGAACTGACTTCTCTGCAAATCTGGAACATGATAAGGCCAAAGCGCTTACAGATATCCTGAAGATAGGAACCTCTGCCGGGGGGGCAAGGGCAAAGGCTGTGATAGCATTCAATCCGGAAACGGGTGAAGTGCGGAGCGGACAGGCCTCTGCACCTGAGGGTTTCAGACACTGGATACTAAAATTCGACGGTGTCACTGATATGCAGATAGGCGGCACCCATGGGTATGGCCGGGTGGAGATGGCTTATCATCTGATGGCGAAGGATTCGGGAATAGAGATGATGGAGTGCCGACTCCTTGAAGAGAACGACAGGGCTCATTTCATAACACGCCGGTTTGACAGGAGTGATGACAGTGATAAGGTTCACATGCAGAGCTTATGTGCTATGCGTCACTTCGATTTTAACGAGGTGAACAGCTTTGGCTACGAGCAGCTGTTCGAGACGGCCAGGCTGCTCAGACTTCCCTATCCGCGTTCAGAGCAGATTTTTCGCCGGATGGTATTCAATGTGCTGGCGCGAAACTGTGACGATCATACGAAGAACTTCGCATTTTTAATGGATAAGGATGGCCGGTGGGATCTTGCCCCGGCCTATGACCTGTGTCACTCTTACAGCCCTTCGAGCCCGTGGGTAAGTCACCACGCACTGAGCGTAAACGGTAAAAGGACCGGCATAACCCGCGATGATTTTATGGCCGTGGCCAGGCAGATGAATATCAGAAATGTGAAAAACATAATTGACCATATTGACGATACGGTTCAAAACTGGAGCCGGTATGCCAGGCAGGCCGCGGTAGATGGAAAACTTGAGGCAGCCATTAAAAAGACATTGATAAAGATTTGAATTACCCTGACTTACATTGATATTTTGGTTTCACCTCAGTTTATGTTCCAGCCTTCATGCTCCGTGCTTTTTGACATGATTTGTGAAATTTTTCCGCTTATGGAACTATAAAATCATACATCATGAAGAGACTTCTTTTATTCATTGCGATGATAGGCATCGGAGCTGTTGCCGGTGCACAGGTCAGCTCCAATGCATTGGGTGTGCGTCTTTACGGAGGCGATAATTTCAACGGCGCTGAGCTGTCATTCCAGAAGGGCCTCAACGACAGGAACAGGCTGGAACTCGATGCGAGTTTCAGATTCAAGTCGGACAACACCAGGGTTGCCCTGTATGGCATTTATCACTGGGACTGGAAAATCGTCGGCGGATTTAACTGGTATATAGGACCCGGGGCGAGCGTAAGGTACGATAGTTTTGACGGCAGCAACTTTGTGAATGTCGGCGTGGGCGGACAGACCGGTAAAGGGTCTGCTGAAGCGGGTCATTGGATTAAGATTTGCTGCATGACAGCAAAACCGAACCGGTGACCCATTTCGAATTGCCGCTCTCCAATAAAAGCCGGATATCACAATTTGTGATTTTAGAATAGAAATGTTTAATTTTGATAGGTCCGTTGCATTTTGAAACATGAAAAAGCTTAATCATTTGAACGATGAGGTTATCATTAATAAAATTTATGTCATCAGGACCCTTAAGGTAATGATTGACAAAGACCTTGCTGAATTGTACGGGGTAGAAACAAGAATTTTAAATCAGGCTGTGAGAAGGAATCTAAAACGATTCCCGGAAGATTTCATGTTTCAGATGACCCCGAAAGAATTTTCGGATTGGAAATCACAGATTGTGATAACCAAGTCAGAAAAAATGGGATTAAGAAAGCCCCCTCTGGTTTTTACTGAACAAGGAGTTGCCATGTTATCAAGCGTTCTTAATAGTGATCGGGCAATATCAGTTAATATTCAGATTATTCGTGTCTTTTCCAGAATGAGGCAAATACTTGAAGCCCATAAGGAGATCCTGAAAAAACTTGAATCCCTTGAAGCGAAGGATATTGAGCAGGATGAAAAGATTATGCTGATCTTTGAATATCTCAAACAACTTGAACAGTCAAAAGTTGAAGAGTCAGGATTTAAGGAAAGGAAGAGGCTCGGCTTTAGAACCAACAATTGAATATTCGCCTCTTCGCCCCCTCGCCCAGTCGCATAGTCGCTCCTAAGCCTCATTACTGCAGAAAATACTCTATAATTTTACAATACTTATAGAAGCTAACAGCATGAATCTCCTCTTCGTCTGCACCGTCAACCGGATGCGCAGCTGCACTGCGGAGTCCATTTACTCTGCTGATCCGCGATACAGGGTCATGTCAGCCGGCACGGCACCCGATGCAACGCAGCGTGTCACGGCTGATCTGCTGCGCTGGGCCGATAAGATCTTCGTGATGGAAAAGCACCACCAGGCTTATATCCTCGGACAGTTCCCTGGAGAAGCCTCCGGCAAGCAGATCATCGTCCTTGGCATCCCTGACATGTATTATTACATGGATCCGGAGCTGGTGGAGCTGCTGAAAGCCAGGATCTCACCGTGGCTTGTGAAGTGATTTATGCTTTGCCGTTTTTACGGATTTAATCGTCGCATAAGCCCGCGAGTTGATGAGAAATCTTTCACATCTCACTTTTCATCTTTAATCCCAAAACCCTTAATTGCATGGTTATGGACAATATAAGAGCATAATAGTTCTGGTGGTACCACGTCATTAAATCGCAAATCCCGCAAGGTCAATGATCTGCGGGATTTTGTCATTTGGAGGGTGACGGAATTGGTGACGGATTTTATAAAGTACACATAATCACTTGAATGTAGGATACTTTTAACTTGTAATTATTCCGAAATAGCGCTCGAATATATTATCTTAAAGAGTTGAAAATTTTTGATCCGGGGAATTGATAAAATAGTAGTTGACAGATTTGATGTAACACCTATTTTATGTGTTGATACCTACTATGTAGGTGAGGTGGAAGGCAACCGAGGACGCAGCCACAGTTGTGGCTATTAGAACTCATCATAATCTGCGGACGAGCTCAACGAGCCACACGCAGCGTGGGGAGTTAATTGCATAGCACCGACCTGTTAGCATTAGTGGTTTTACTTTATTCTATTCCATCTTGGTGTGTGACCATAGATCTCATTATGAGTTCTGAGAACTTGATCTTTAACCTTATGGGGATCATCGGAAGCTTTAGCGGTATGCGTTACGTACCAATAAATATCCAATGCTTCAATGTTTTCTTGTTTAATTTTTGATTTGATAAACAATTGTTCTTTAATGATTTGATCCTTAATGCCCTCATTGTCATTAGAGCACCCAATCTTGACCAGTTCAATTCTGCCATTTTTTAATGCGAAAATGATATAGACACCACTTTTATTGGCTGGAACATTGCAAACAGTGGTTAGGCTATCATTTGGTTTAAGAAAGAAATGATCTGTCTCTTTGTACTTTTTTAACTCATCAAACATATGTACTTATTTTGACCATTAATGCTAACGTTTATATGTGTACTAAAGGTAGGCATATCTGGTAATAAGAGGTGGAATTGTTTACCTGGGGTGGGTTTTTTAAAATTCATTTATTGTCACTAGATCAGTAATTGATCATCAATAATTAATAATGCACAGCCCCGTTAGTCACATAAGCATTTTAACCAATTTATTCGTTGCAAAACAGTATGATTGCTCAAGACTGACTTTCAATTCACAAAATTCAATACAAGTTAAACAATCTTATAGAAGTGAGATTGAGATTTGGTCTTACTTTGAAATAAAATCCATCACCCATGAAGGAACTCTAATTGCTAGAGGTAATGCTGATGATACTGAAGAGCTTTAAGATTTCTGAGTTGAGAGAAGCCGTTTCAGGACAACAATTATGAGGCTAAGTGGAAAAGCCAGTGCCTTTGACCACTTTTGGCCGGGCCATATTGACAACCAAATACTGAAGTTAAATTTCTGGTCTTTAGCTCTATATGTTAATTGTAATCTGACCGGCCACAGGTGGTCAATAAGCCCGGCTTATGTGAAGGACTCCATGGAGTGCCAAATGCGGTTTACAGCAAGGGGACGGTCATTCATGTCTCAGTGCATCTGCAGGATTAATACGTGATGCCTTGTAAGAATGAAAATATACCGTAGCCAGAACCACAAGTGCTGCTACCGCAAATGAGAATACAAATACCCACCAACTGATGCTGACTTTAAATGCAAAATTATTCAACCACCTTGTCATAACATAAAAAGTCACGGGAACGGAAAGCAGGGCAGCTGCAATAACCAGGATCAGGTTATTTTTCAGGAATGAATAAATAATTGATTGCCCGGAACTGCCGAATGCTTTTTTGATACCTATTTCCTTGATTCTCGAACGTGCTACGAAAAGTGTCAGTCCGAATAATCCGAATGCAGCAATAAGCAGAGTAAACAGCGCGAATATTGAAACAATTGTGCTTAAATTTCTTTCGGAAGAATAGATACTCTTATTCAGATCCTCTATTGTTGTGTACCTGAATGGTCTGTCGGGAGCAGCTTTCTTCCATTCAGCTTCGAGCATCGGAAGAATACCGGCCATAGTACCGGGTTTATAATGTACCGCCACCTGCTGTATGTACTTATCGGTCATATTCATTATAAGGGGTGGAATATCGGAATGTATGGAATGAAGGTTGAAGTTTTTTACAATCCCGATAATTGTCTGATTCCCGATTAGTTTCCCAATTGGATCGGTTATCCCCAGTTCTTTAACTGCTGTTTCATTGAGCATTACAGATTGTTTGAGGTCGCTTCCAAAATCCTGCGAGAATTCGCGGCCTTCGAGTATTTTTATGCCCATCGTCTGAACGAAGTCATAATCGACTGCCAGCCCTTCTACCTTTACCTTCAATGTCTTATCCTGGAAATGCGGATACATTGTAGCCATTGATCCTTGCATCGGAAGTCCATCCATAACCCCTCCGGCCATGATCACGTTCGGATTTGATTTAATACTGTTGATATAGGCAGAATAGCCCTTGAAATCACGCCCGAGATCAATTAACAAAATATCTCTGTTATAGTAACCGAGATCTTTATTAAGGGCATATTTATATTGAGAACGTATAATCAGTGTTCCTGAAACAAATGAGCAGAAAATAACAAGTTGCAGAACAATAAGGATGGAACGGAAGAACTGTTTTTTCTTACCTGTCTGGGATGTACTTTTAAGAATATCCATGACCTTCAGTCCGGATAAATATGATGATGTATATAGACCGGAGACAACTCCAATAATTATTGTAAGAACCAGATAGACACTGATATAAATTCCAATATTTGAGCTTATGATACTCAGTTCGGTCTGAAACACTTTCCCGGCATAGGGAAGAGCAATCCTCATCAGGACAAGAGCTACTGGCAGTACAATAAGAGCCATTATTACTGATTCGCTCAGAAGTTGATTTTTAATGCTCCTGTTAATGGCGCCAAAAGTTTTTCTTATCCCTATTTCAAGCCTTCTGCCCGTTGACACTGCGGTTGAGAGGATAATATAGTTTATAGCTGCAACAAGCACTATCAGGAATGCAATTGCTGAAAAGAGTCTGACATTTTTTATATTACCTGTAATTCCGGCATTTGCCACATCTGCTGAACCCAGGTAAACATCGCCTAAGTTCTGTAGTGAATACTGGTATGTAGGTTTTTCGCTTATGTTCTTAACTTCGAACGCTCTGAATTGATTTTCAATTGTTTTGACATTACAGTCTTTTGAAAGAAGGACCCATGTATTCCAGAAGTTCATTGAATAGTTCACATCAGCATTGGTGATCCCAAAAATTTTATTAATGGGTTCGATTGTCCACCTGCTGTTCACCAGACACTGGGTCCTCAAGGTTGAATTTTGAGGCAGATCTTCGAATACGCCAGTTACCATGAAGAGCTGCTCAGTGTTGTTTACCATGCCGACGATTTCCTGTCCGATAGGATTTTGTCCGGGTAATACCTTTTCTGCAAGAGAGCGTGAGAGGACAATGGAATTCAGTTCATCAAGGAGGTTCTCAGAAGAAAGGCCGCTGATTAGCGGAAGCGTAAAAATGTTAAAGATGTCGGAATCAGTTGCAATAGCATCATTAACAGCGATGACAGACTGATCTTTTAACTTCAGGCTGAGCCCGCGCATATATCTTGTTTTAACAGCTTTCTCAACCTGTGGAAATTCATCTTTCAATGCTGTGGCCAGAACGTATGGAGTTCCTGACTGTGTATTTTTAAAATCGACATAGTAGTTAAGTACTCTGTATACCCTTTTACTGTTTTTGTGGCACCGGTTGTAACTGAGTTCATTAATTACAAAAAGCAGCATGATGAATGAAGCAGCAAGAGCAATTGAAAGTCCCAGTAAATTGATACCTGCAAATACTTTATTATGCTTAATAAATCGCAGGGCTGATTTAAAATAATTTGTTAACATAGCCTATGTTGAATTATCGACATTATTAAGCATTGATTAACCTGGTCTGTACCCAATTCTATATTACTATCTG
>DATKUS010000024.1:0-2904 GCA_035530535.1 Bacteroidales bacterium | reverse complement strand
GTGACGACCAAGGTGAGGGATATACCATAAGGGTATTTAAGGATGGGAATCTTGCGCTTACCCGTGGAGTGTTTAATCATAAAGAACTTGAGGAATTAATTGGAAAGGATTTAACCAATAAGGTTATTGAAGATAAGATACCTTCAGGCGGGACTAAAATATATTCTGGTATTGATTTAAAAGTTGGCGGTTCCGGTATGATTGCTTTCTATGACCAGATCCTACCATCCATAGCCAATAAGATCGGTAAGAAGTATGGAAGCCAGGTGAAAACTGGAGAAGTAACAACGGGAGAATACTATGAAGGTTATCCTGTTTATGATGATCAAGGACGATTTGAAAGAATCCAGGATATTCCAGAAAAAATAGCCCATACTCAGGCGGTCCACACCCTCCCCATCACCAATTCAATGTTTGAAGCCTTCCGTCAGGGCGTACCCTTATTTAAGGGAACCCGGGATAAAGGTATGACCTTACTCACCTCCATAGCCGGTACTGCCGACAGGGCGGCATGGGACAAGGATATGAAAGAGAGGATCGCTTCACTTGCCAAGGCATTTAATACTGAAGTAAAAGTTATCAACAACAAACATGAGTTACCTGCAAATCTTCAGAGGCAGGCACAGCGGGCAAAGGTATGGAATCAGAGGATCACCGGTATATGGGACTCAAAAACCCAATCGGTATATGTTCTTCTTGATGATGTGAGAGTTGTAGGTGCAGAGAAAGGTATCGAGGAGGTGACAAAGACTATCCTGCATGAAGTTATAGCTCATAAAGGACTGCCACTCCTACTCGGCGATGATGTCTATAACAAGTTACTGAATGATCTCTATTGGGATATACCGCAGGATGACAGGACACTCCTCATGTACGACTACAGTACCGATGATAAAAGGACTATTGCAGAAGAGTACCTGGGGATGATGGCAGAGGATAACGTCAATCCTAACCTGTTTCAGAGGATCCTGGCGAAGATACGCCAGCTTTTACGCAAACTGTTCAAGGTAACATACTCCAAAAATGACATCCATGACCTTCTCAGGCGCAGCCGGGAGAACCTGCAGAAGCCTAAGGCTAAGGACTATAATACTGCCGAAGAATACCTTGAGGCTGTTGAGACTTCCAAAAAGACTCAGTTCAGGGCAAGACAGAAAGCCAAACAGAGTCTCCTTGAAAGGGCAGCAGAAAAGTACACCGAAAAAGAATCGAAACGAAAACTTGATGAGACGGCCCGGGGGATACGCGAATATATACAGGATATGAACCTTCCGATCCGCAAGTTTGAAGAGGACGTGATTGCCAGGGGAGGCGTACAGGATAATGAATCCAAACCTTATCGTGACACAAGCCTTTCGTTTGGTCGGCAGGAGAAGTTATACAATGATTTCTTTGAGGAGAAGATGAAGCCGGTACTGGCTGCTGTATCAAATATCAAAAAGGCAGGCATGCCGGGAGAGAATATACTTCCGTATATCATCAGCAAGCATGCTGTAGAGAGAAATGCTGTATTCCGGGGTAATGAGTTAAGGGAATGGCTTGACAGCACTCCCGATGCCATCTTTGAAGATATAGAGGCAAAAAAACTGGAGCTGAAAGACAAGGACTATTCAGGGGTGATGCAGTTTGATACCGAAAGGAAATATAAGAACCCCGATGAACTTGCCAGGGATATTGTTAAGGAATTTGAATCACAGGTTGATAAGACTCTCACTGGTAATCTCTGGAGTGACCTTCGTACAGCCACATCAGCAATCCTTGACACCTGGGAGGCCGGTCAACAGATCTCCGCACAACAGAAACAGGACTATCTTGACAGGTTCAAATATTATGTTCCTCTTCGCGGATGGAGGGAGGGAGCTGCCAAAGAACTCGTCTATTCCAAAGGTGCAGGGTTCTCGAGATCCCTTAGGCATGCTGAAGGAAGGAAGTCACTTGCAGAAAATCCGCTCGCATATATTCTCAATGTTCAGTTTCAGGCTATATCTGAACAGGTGGATAATGAAGTCAAGACCTCGATGCTGAATCTTGTCATCCGTAATCTCTCTAATAATGAAATACATGAACTGGTTACCATAAAGAAACTATATTATCTGAAAGTCAACCTTCCGGATGGATCGTATGAATGGGAACCTACAACAAACAGACCACCCCCGGAAATGTTTGCCAGCGGTGATGCAAGGACAAAAATATACCGTGAGCATGAACGGCTGAGAAAACCCATTCAGGCACGGGAGCATGAAGTTTGGGTACACCGTCCCGGGGGAGACCTTATAATGATCTTCAAAGGGAAGAACCTGCCCGTTGCCCAGGCACTCAACAAGCAGAATTATATCTACCGGACAGTCTTTGGCAACTATAAAGACGCAAGGGATATAAACAAGGCATTTATGCTGATGGGGGAGATAAACAATATGCTCAAGGCTGCATATACATCGTGGAACGTGGTGTTCCCGTTCACCAACTTTATGAGAGACTTTCAGGAAGCATCAATAACCCAGTCTATAAAACAGGGTACGGGTCTGAAGGTTATGAAAAACTACAAGCATGCTTTCCCTGCAATCATAAGGTATATGGCTGGAAGATCGAACCTTAATAACAGTATGGACAGAAACCTGCAGGAGTTTTATCTCACCGGAGGAGCAACAGGATATACCCACCTCAAGACGCCGGATGAGATAGAGAAAGACATCAATGGTGAAATAAAAAGGATGGTAAAAGCCGGCACATTAAGAGGAAATGTTCAGAATACGGCTTTTAAGTTCCTTCGGGGAGTAGAATACTGGAACAGGATTTTTGAAGATGCAACACGTTTTTCAGTATATCTCTCATCTCTTGCCGCCGGCAACACCAAAGAAGATGCTGCCTCAGATGCCAAGGAAGCATCAGTGAACTTCAACCGCA
>DATKUS010000023.1:0-10088 GCA_035530535.1 Bacteroidales bacterium | reverse complement strand
CGGGTACGCTGCGTGCAGATCCGGTGGCAAAGCCATCCTTCGATTCAGTAAGAATAACTGTAGGCCTGTAGTAAGTCTCAATGAGCCTCGAAGCAACAATGCCAATCACTCCTTTATGCCAGCCCTGATGAAAGAGGACTGTTGTGCGGGCATTCCTCATCCTGTTATCATCACTCACCATGCGCCGGGCCTCGGAAGTGATCTCGGTATCTTTCTTGCGCCTGTCATCATTGCTGCGGTCAATGCCTTCACATATCATCAGGGCCGACTCGGGATCCTGTGATACGAGCAGCTCTACTGCCTTGCTGCCCGACTCCATACGTCCGGCAGCATTTATGCGAGGGCCAATGCGAAAGACAACATCCTCAATAGCAAGAGGCATGTGTATTCTTGCCTTCTCTATGATCTTCTGAAAACCAAGACGCGGTGATTTATTAAGCTGCTTAAGACCGAAATAGGCAAGGACCCTGTTCTCTCCGGTCATCGGAACAATGTCAGAGCCGATGCTGACCGCAACGAGGTCAAGGTAATTGATGATCTTTTCAAATGGTATATTCTGCAGCTTGCAATATGCCTGTATAAGCTTGAAGCCAACGCCGCACCCGGAAAGTCCTTTATATGGATAACCACAGTCAGGCTGTTTGGGGTCGAGCACTGCCACGGCTTCGGGAATCTCATCCCCGGGAAGGTGATGGTCACATATTATTATATCCACTCCTTTGCTCCGGGCGTATTTCACCTTGTCAACCGACTTGATACCGCAATCAAGGGCTATTATCAGACGGCAGTTATTGGAGGCAGCATAGTCCACACCCTTCAGGGAAAGACCGTAGCCTTCATGATACCTGTCGGGTATGTAGTAGTCCAGGCTGGTATGTCTTTCCCGCAGAAATGAATACACCATTGCCACCGACGTCGTGCCGTCAACGTCATAATCGCCGTAAACGAGTATCTTTTCGTTACGGGAGATAGCCGTGGATATCCGGTCCACCGCTTTGTTCATATCCTTCATCAGGAAGGGATCGTGCAGCGACTTAAGTGAAGGGTTAAAAAAATCGTCAGCCTGACTCGATGATGTGATGCCTCGCTGCACCATGAGATTGACGACGCTCAATGGCACAGCCATCTCTGTTGCCAGGGCTCTGGCAACAGTCTCGTCGCCCTTCTCTTTGAAGAGCCACCTTTTTTCCATTATATTTAATTTTAGTAATATTCATATCCGAAGACCTCCCTCATTGCGTTCCGCATATCCTCCTTTATGTCACCCATCTTCACCGTATTCCCGGTCTCCCTGTAGATGCTCGTCACACCTTTGTCGGTGAAACCGCAGGGATTGATATGGTTAAAGTATGAGAGGTCTGTACTGACGTTGAGAGCAAAGCCGTGCATGGTTATATACCTGCTGGCTCTCACGCCTATGGCGCAAATCTTTCTTGCCTGCTGTGCCTGTGCAGGCTCTATCCATACACCAGTGGCTCCTTCAAGACGCTCCCCGGTGATGCCGTAGCGGGCAATACATCGTATTACCGATTCCTCCAGCAAAAAAATATATTCTTTAAGCCTGACATTCATTAATTCAAGGTCAAAAATAGGATAGCCTACAAGCTGACCAGGGCCGTGATATGTTATATCGCCTCCCCTGTCAATGTGGTAATAAGCTGCATCCTTTGCCTTCAGCTGTATATAGTCAAGAAGCAGGTTCTGTTCTGATCCGCTCTTCCCTAGTGTGTAAACGTGGTTATGCTCAACGAAGATGAGCCTGTCAGGTGTCCGTTCGTCCCTGTTCTCCCTGATTCCCTTCTCCCTGACCTTGGCATTGAAGAAATTCTCCTGGTATTCCCATGTCTCCTTGTAATCTCTGATACCAAGGTCATCGTAGATAACTTTGTTATGTGCCCTGTGCCCTGTGCCCTGTGCTCCAGACTCCATGCCAGCATGTTTCTCCGCATGAAATGAGCTTCTGACAAGCGGACTGCTCTCAACAAATTTGAACCCCATCTCCAACCCTTTTACCTGGTATTCCCCGAACTTTTCAGGGGTGACATATTCTGCCACCGGCATATGGCTTAGGCTGGGTGCCAGGTACTGGCCTATGGTGACTATGGAGCAGCCGGCTTCACGGAGATCCTGCATTGCCTCAATGACCTCAGCTTCAGCCTCTCCAAGTCCAAGCATGATGCCCGACTTTGCAGGAGTTCCTTTTGAAGCAATATGGCCGATGATTTTAAGGCTTATGTCATATTTTGCCACTGACCGTATCAGAGGCGTTAATCGTCGTACTGTCTCAATATTATGGGAGATGACATCCGCTCCCGCATTAATGACGGTATCCACAGCGGATAGATCTCCCCTGAAATCCGGAATCAGTGCTTCTACTGTCACTCCAGGGTTTTTCTCCTTTATCTTTCTGATTGTGTCGGCCCATTGACCGGCGCCCCCATCAGGCAGGTCATCACGGTCTACCGAAGTTATCACACAGTGCTTCAAACCCATCACGCTGACGGCAGAGGCAACACGGTCCGGTTCATCCCTGTCAGGAGGCCCGGGCTTGCCGGAAGCTGTCCCACAGAATTTGCATGAACGGGTGCAGATATCGCCAAGAATCATCAGTGTTGCAGTGCCGGCGTTCCAGCACTCACCGATATTGGGACAGTTGCCGCTTGTGCAGATGGTATGAAGACCATTATCTTCAACCAGTCGCTTAACCATGGTATAGCTCTCCCCGCTTGCTCTCTGCATTTTAAGCCATGATGGCAGTCTCCTTGTACCCGGCATACCCTTTAAACCCCAATGATGAAATTGATATGCAAAGGTACGGAATTAATAGGCAAAAGGAGTAGTGCAAAAGCCGAATTTGAATAAAGAAATCGGGAAACTCACTTTATCTGTGATTGTAGAAGTAAAGGCAGGTAAGACCTGCTTCTCAATTGAGATTACTCTTTGAAAAGGGCCGCAATTTCATCAGGGCTAAGCGAGCGGTCGTATATCCTTATGTCGTCTATTTTCCCTTTAAAAAACTGGTCAATGGTGGACCTGCCGGCACCGATAATCAGTATATTGTTGGGGCCCCATGTGCTTGATAAACCAGAGGGTACCCCGGCAAAAAGAAATGATCCGTTAATGTAATACCTGGTTTCATTAGCAGTCCTAACCATAACGATATGGCACCATTTGCCCTGCTGACCCGGAGTGGAATAAGTTCCTGATGTGCCTCCTGCCCAAAGATTTAAATATCCTACCTCAACATCGACCCTCCAGATGCCATAGGTCAGTTCCGGAGCATCCTGGGTAAAAGCTACATGTGCTGTAGTGTTATATCCATTAATATCATCAGGTCTGATCCATAAAGAAACAGATCTTGTCTCAAGGTCAAATGTTGAATTAGTGTTAATATAATCTGATAATCCGTTGAACATATAAGCCTTATTGACAACCCCATGCCTGTCTGTTGTAAGAGTGGCATTATAAACTGTTGCATCATGTGATTCAGTACTCTCGTCAATAGCATTTCCGTTAAAGGGATAATATGCAATTAATCCGGAAGTAGGTAAAACAGCAACAAGATCACTTTTAATAAGTGTCTCCGAGGATAATTTATTGGAAACTTTAAGTGTAACGTTATAGAGGCCCGGCTGTGAATAAATAACAGTCTGATTCTGTGTTGTGGAGGTGGTAGGATTGCCTCCTTCAAAAGTCCATTCCCAGGATGAAGGAGCTCCCATTGAGGCATCTGTAAATATTACCTGACTGCCCTGGTCAATCACCGTATCATTTGCTGTAAAAGCACCATGAATCTCCCCATAGACTTCTATAAAATCTGCTTTCAATTCACTGTCTGTATGGCCCGGGTTGGATGCCTCCAACCTGACATTGTATTTCCCTGCAGATAAGTAAGTTACAACCGGATTATGCTGGTCAGAAGTTAAGGGTGTGCCTCCCTCAAAAGTCCAGTTCCATAATTCAGGCTCGCCCCCCGAAAGATCTGTAAATGCAACGTGACCTCCTACCAAAATTGCAGTCTCTGAGCCATTGAAATTAGCATTCACAGGAGGATACTTGTCACAAGAGACTATAAAAAGAGATAATATGACAAAAAACCACCTACGGTCAATATTTAGAATTTCCATTTGAACATTTGAATAATAAGATTGTATTAATGCAAAGTCATTTTATTTTACTGATTTTGTGTATGCTTTTCAGCATGAAAGACAGACTTGTTTGGTTGTCATTAAACAGACCAATAATATTAACGTTTTGAAATATTATCAAGACGGTTTGATCACTTAAGAGAATCGAAAAAACTATCTTTGAACTTGTTATTTCAACCGGGAAGAGCGTGGCAGTCCAATTCAGTGAAGCATTAAAAAAGACTATAGAGGAGGTATCGGAAATAGCAGGATATCTCTGGCAGCGGGGCTGGGCGGAACGTAATGCCGGCAATATCTCTTTGTGCCTGAAGGATATACCACGCTCTGACCTTCCGGATGATTATCAGCCTTTTTTCATCTCTCTCCCTGAAAGTTTTCCGGATGTTGCTGGCAAGTGTTTCCTGATCACCGCCACCAATCACAGAATGAGAGACATGGCGCGTCAACCCATGAAGAATGCAATAATCATTCGGGTGACAGATGACGGGAACGGATTCAATATCATTTCACATTACGGAAAGACAGACCTCCGGCCCACCAGCGAACTTGCCTCCCATCTCGCTGTTCACTCGATGATCGCCAGGAGAAAATCGTCAGAACGTACAATCATACACACCCACGTCAACGAGATTGCTGCACTCACACAACTCAGGGAATTTTGTGATGAGAAGCATCTGAACCGTGTTATTTGGAGTATGCATCCCGAGGCCAGGATATTTGTGCCCGGAGGAGTCGGGTTTGTCCCCTATTCGATGCCCGGAACCACACGGGCAGTTGAAGCTACGGTAAGGTCACTTGAAGACCATCAGGTGGCAATATGGGAAAAACATGGCCTCTTTGCAATCGGTAGCAATCCTTCTGAGACATTTGATCTGATAGATATAATTGCCAAATCAGCTTCGATATATTTAATGTGCCGGTCAACCGGAAAGGAACCCGAAGGATTGACTGACATACAGATAGATGAACTGGGAAAATTGAAATTCTAAATGTAGAATATGGAAACAGTTTATTTTAACGGGCAATTTATGCCCCGTGAACAGGTGGCAATAAGTCCCGATGACCGCGGATTTCTCTTTGGAGACAGTGTTTATGAGGTTGTAAGATGGTACGGAGGGTACTTTTTTGACATGGAAGGTCATATGAGCCGCCTTCAGCGGAGCCTTAAGGAAACAAGAATTGTCTGGGAGGGTCTTGGCACTTTCCCGGAAATAGCCAAAGAGCTTGTGCATCTGAATGACCTCGGCGACGGATGTTCTCTGGTTTACCTGCAAGTTACGCGAGGCGCCGCTCCTCGTATGCACGCTTTTCCTGAACCTCCGGTAGCTCCTACCGTCTTTGCCTCGGTGCGTCGTCAGAGCATGGACACGCTTCTATGGGAGCGGGGAGTGACCGTAGACCTGGTACCAGATCCTCGCTGGAACCGCTGTGATATAAAGACCACAGCTCTTCTTGCCAATATCCTTGCATACCAGAATGCCCATGATGCAGGCCATGCGGAGGTATGTTTTGTCCTTGACGGCTTTCTGACAGAGGGTGCACATTCAAACATGTTCTTCGTAAAAAATGATACCATCTATACTCATCCTGAGTCAACTCACATTCTGTCAGGGATCACACGCAAGAATGTAATAGCCATTGCGGCCGCCAATGATATTCCACTGATTGAGGAAGCTCTTTCTGAAAGTATGCTCCCTTATATTCATGAAGCTTTCCTCACCAACACTTCCGGGGAGATATTACCTGTTCTGAAAATAGGCTCACAGCAGATATCAGAAGGCCTCCCAGGAGCAGTGACACGAAAATTACAGGGGCTGTTCCGTGAAAGAGTAATGGCATGCAGCAGGTAGCAAAGAGCACAGGGCTTATTCTTAATTCTTGATTCTTGATTCTTGATTCTTGATTCAACTGTTACCTTTGCAAAAATTATTACGAACACATGACAACAAATAGCCTGAGTGAACAGGAACAGATCCGCAGACAATCACTTGAAGACATAAGGAAACTGGGCATTGACCCTTACCCGGCAGCAATGTACCCGGTGAATGCATCTGCCGTTGACATTCTTGCAAACTTCGACCCCGAAAAGAATAACTATCCGGAAGTGTGCCTTGCAGGTCGTCTCATGACGCGCAGGATAATGGGTAACGCCTCTTTTGCCGAGCTGATGGACTCATCAGGTCGAATACAGATATATGTCCGTCGTGACGACCTCTGCCCCGGTGATGACAAAACACTCTATAACACTCTTTTCAAACGTCTGCTTGATATAGGTGACATCATAGGTGTCAGGGGGTTTGTCTTCAAGACCCAGATGGGAGAAACGACAGTCCATGTAAAAGAACTGACACTGCTCAGCAAGTCGGTCCATCCTCTCCCGGTGGTGAAAGAAAAAGACGGAGTTCAGTATGATGCTGTCACCGACCCTGAGATGCGTTACCGCCAGAGATATGTTGACCTGATTATTAATCCTGATGTCAGGGAGGTATTCCGCAAGAGGTCTCAGGTCATTAAATCCATGCGCGAGCTCTTTGACGCCCGTGGTTATCTCGAGGTGGAGACACCTGTGCTGCAGTCTATTCCCGGCGGCGCTGCCGCCCGTCCTTTTAAAACTCACCATAACGCACTTGACATTCCTCTCTACCTTCGTATTGCTGATGAGCTCTACCTTAAGAGGCTGATCGTCGGGGGATATGATGGCGTATATGAGTTTGCCAAGGACTTCCGCAATGAAGGTATGGATCGCACTCATAATCCGGAGTTTACGGTGATGGAGATTTATGTGGCCTATAAAGACTATAACTGGATGATGAGCTTCACCGAGGAGATTCTTGAGAAGGTGGCCACGGACCTTCACGGCACAACCAAAGTACCTCTTGGCGAACATATTATTGAATATGCCCGTCCCTACAGGCGGATATCCATGACCGATGCCATAAAAGAGTATACAGGCATTGATATCACAGGAATGGACGAAGCAGAACTGAGGAAGGTATGTGACCGTCTTGAGATACCTCATTCACCCTCAATGGGTGCCGGGAAGCTGATAGACCAGATCTTCGGCGAGAAATGCGAACATCATTTCATTCAGCCTACCTTCATCATAGACTATCCGCAGGAGACCTCTCCCCTTACCAAGAAGCACCGCAGCAAACCGGGACTGACAGAGCGTTTTGAGCTTATGGTCAACGGCAAGGAGGTTGCAAACGCTTATTCCGAACTCAATGATCCTATTGACCAGATGGAGAGATTCCAGGAACAGTTTCGTCTGTCTGAAAAAGGCGATGATGAAGCTATGTTTATAGATATGGACTTTGTCAGGGCACTGGAATACGGAATGCCACCCACCTCAGGTATGGGCATAGGAATTGACAGGCTTACGATGTTCATGACTGATCAGTCATCCATCCAGGATGTGCTCTTCTTCCCGCAGATGAAGCCGGAAACAGGCAGTAGGCAATAGGCAGTTGGCATCGACAAGATAAGCATGGGGCATGGAGAAAGGAGAAAGGAGAAAGGAGAAAGGTTAAAGTTAAAGGAACCCCGTAGGGGTGATATTATTTTAGCCCTGGGTAGTGTATGGTTATCTGAACCCCGTAGGGGTGATATTATTATAGTCAGAGGAAAGAGCAAGGAGCAGGGAGCAAGGAGAATAAGAGATAAGGGCAGATCCTCCTGCTGACGGATCAGTGGCCAGCAAACAATAGTAAGGGTATTATGCATAGAAATGACCGGGATGAATTGCAGCAGCTGTTAAGACAGCTGAACTCTCCATTCAGAATACAGGAGTTCCTGGATTCCATTCCCTATAACACAACTGAACGTACCCTTTCTCCACTGCTGGTAATGAAGAAACGTATGGCTCATTGTATGGACGGCGGCCTCTTTAAACCGGCGTGATGCATTTACCCCCTATTCTCAACCGGTAACCTTTCACTCTTAACTCTTCACTCTTAACTCTTCACTTTTAACTCCTTTTCAAGCCGCTCCTTCTCTTTCTCATACCCGGGTTTACCGAGAAGAGCAAACATATTCTTCTTGTAGGACTCCACCCCGGGCTGGTTAAAAGGATTAACACCAAGGATGTATCCGCTGACGGCACATGATATCTCAAAGAAATACAACAGCTGGCCCAGGTAAAACTCATTGATGCACGGAACAGTAATTACAATATTTGGCACTCCCCCGGAGATATGTGCAAGCCTTGTTGCGGCAGATGCCCTCTCATTTACTTCAGTCATCTTCCTGCCGGCGATAAATCCAACACCGTCACTGTCATCCGGTGATACGGGGATCCTCATTTCAGATCCTGATGCCGTCACCGAAATCACTGTTTCTAAAAAATGTCTCTCTCCCTCCTGAATGTATTGTCCCATTGAGTGAAGGTCTGTGGTGAAAGAGACGGAAGCAGGGAAAATTCCCCTGTTCTCTTTTCCCTCACTCTCTCCGAAAAGCTGTTTCCACCATTCTGCCACAGCTGCCAGCGTCGGTTCATAGCTCACCAGTATCTCGGTCAGGTAACCACTGCCATACAGGATATTCCTTGCTGCGGCATATACCAGGGCAATGTTTGATGGGTCATCGTTATCCCTGGTAAGGGCTGCCATTGTCTGCATGCCCCTGATGAATTCGTCGATATCGTATCCTGCCAGTGCAAGAGGGAGTAGTCCCACAGGTGTCAGGACTGAATACCTGCCTCCCACATCATCAGGGATGACGAATGTTTCATAACCCTCCGTAACGGCAAGATTATGAAGGGCTCCCCTGTGTGCATCCGTCACGGCCACAATGTAACGTGACACATTTTCTTTTCCGGTCCTTGCAGAAAGATGATTTCGCAAGATGCGAAAAGCTATTGCCGGTTCGGTTGTTGTACCGCTTTTAGATATAACAACGATATTGTAATCGATGCCATCAAGATGACGAAGCAGGGCAGCATGGTAATCCTCACTGAGGGTATGTCCTGCAAAGATGATCCTGTGCCCAGGATGTGCGAAGGGGTCTGACAGAGCATCAATCAGTGCTTTTGCTCCGAGATAAGAACCGCCAATGCCAATCACCACGGTCACGGGGGCCTGCGACCGAAGACGGTTTGCACAAGCCATTATTTTCCCTGTGGATAAACGAGCTGTCTCGGGAAGGTTGAGCCAGCCAAGAAAGTCGTTGCCCCTGCCGGTGCCGTCACGGAGTGACCGTAGATGCACTGCTGCTTCTCCTGCAAGAGCATTTAACTTATCGGCATCAGCAAATGAGGTTATGCCGTGAACGTTCAGGGTGATACTGCTTTTCATATTATCTTAACGTCTTTGTAAGGTTCCGGATCTCGCGTGCCGGTGAGCTGTTAAGGTATAGTATCCGATAGACTGTTGAGGCAATCGGTATTTCGAAATTATATTTCTTCTTTATCTCATTGATGCAGTTTGCAGCGTAATATCCCTCCGCCACCTGGGTCATCTCCAGGAGAGCGTTCTGCACTGTAAATCCCTTGCCGATCATATTGCCAAGGGTCCGGTTGCGGCTGAACGCGGAATAACCGGTTACCAGGAGGTCTCCCAGATAAGGTGAATCAGTAATGTCACGGGGCTCAGGTGAGAGAGCCTCAACAAAGCGGCGCAGCTCACCGGCTGCATTGGCCAGAAGGACAGCGATGAAGTTATCACCGTATCCAAGCCCATGAGCAATGCCGGCAGCAATGGCATAAATATTTTTCATCACTGCAGCATATTCAATCCCGAAAATATCAGAAGATATTATGCTTATCATCCACCTGTTTGAGAATAACTCCGACACTGCTGCAGCCCTTGACGTATCCGGTGATGCAAAGGTGAGATAAGTAAGCTTCTCCATTGAAACCTCCTCGGCATGACTAGGCCCCGTAATTATTACAATGCTTTCATATGCCAG
Source organism: Bacteroidales bacterium (assembly GCA_035530535.1). GTDB lineage: Bacteria > Bacteroidota > Bacteroidia > Bacteroidales > VadinHA17 > SR-FBR-E99. Next base: position 36 of record DATKUS010000023.1, on the reverse strand, counting down.
ACCATATGCCTTATGGAGGTACTCTCCCACTACAGT
>DATKUS010000022.1:0-5709 GCA_035530535.1 Bacteroidales bacterium | reverse complement strand
AACACACTGCTATGAAGGCGTGATATGGACGGATCTGCCAGCAGCTGGTAGAGGAAGCCTTTAAATGAGAATCTCATCTTTTTATTTTCTGCTTAAAGATAACCTCTCCCGGCAGCAAAATGTTCTTTCTTCAGCATTTTTCAACAATGGACTTTGAGGAGGCCGCCTCACTGCTCATCGCAGCCCTCACAGCTACATGCAGCCCGGGCAAAGCCTTGACATGGCGGAGCGCGGAAAACCGAGGGGAAAGATCATTGTCCGGACCTGATCATCGCCTGATCTGACACTCCTTCCCTCTGTCTGCATATTTATCACACAGGTATGAGTCTGTAAAAAGATTTGTCCTATTATTATATTATGGACAGTCAGAAATTTGCACGGCTGCTGACGCTGGCCACAGTGGCTGCAGCTGCTGCCGGCCTGGGTAAGATAGGCCGTATGGGGCTCCTCTGATCCCCAACCGCAACTAAGAGGAACTTAATTCTGACCCAGGTAATCGAGGATGATCTGTACTTCCGCTTTCACTCCATTGATAAAAGAACTTTCGTCCGGATTAAATGCAGGATGGTGATTAGCGACACCCGGTCCTGTACTCAGGTTCAGGTAACATTCGGGTGCTATCTCCTTATATCTTGCGAAATCTTCGCTGGCGCTCATGCGGGGTGCATCATAAACCTTGTCGCTGCCAAGGATCTTTATTGCACTGGCCCTGGCCAGTCTGGTAAGCACCGGATCATTCTCTATTGCCGGATATCCTGAAGTATATTCCAGGCTGTAAGTTGCACCGTTGGCCCTGGCAATGTTATCGATAATCGTTCTTATCCGTCCCTCTAATAATTGACGGGTAGGTTCAGAAATGGTTCTTACAGTTCCTGCCAACAGCGCTCTGTCGGGTATGACATTCGGAGCATTGCCCGACTGGAATTTCCCAACGGAGATGACAGCCATTTCTCCGGGCGTAACGTTGCGCGATACAATAGTCTGCAATGAAGTAACGATTTCTGCTCCTGTTACTATCGGGTCTATTCCCAGTTGAGGCATGGAACCGTGAGAGCCTTTCCCCTGTATGGTCAGGTAGAAACCATCGGAGGCAGTAGACGCGGGACCTTCGGGAAGTATGCCTATATCGCCTGGCGTCTGGTTTGGACCGACGTGCAGGCCAAAAAATGCTTTTACATCGTTCAAAACTCCGGTTTCAATGATATCGTGGGCTCCACCCGGGCTCTGTTCCTCGGCATGCTGAAAGATAAAATAAACAGTGCCTTTAATCTGGCTCTGCATTGATGATAGTGTTGCAGCTGTTCCAAGAAGCATTGCAGTATGAACATCGTGTCCGCAGGCATGACTTACTCCTTCTGTTTGGGAGGCAAAAGGAAGGCCTGTCTCTTCAGGAACCGGGAGGGCATCCATATCTGCCCTGAAAGCAACGGTACTGCCCGGCTTCCCTCCCCGCAAAATACCGATCACACTGGTTGGGGTGGGCCATATCACCTCAACATTCCCGAAGCTCTTCAGGATAGCTGTGACATACTCTGAAGTAAACATTTCTTCATACGAAAGCTCCGGGTTCTGGTGAATATAACGGCGCCATTCAATAACCTTCTCGGTTGGGATATTCTTAACCCATGCAGGTTCCTTTTTTGACTGATCAGCTGGACCTGTTGCAAAACAACCGGCGACACCGAGTGTGCCAAAAAAAACGGCCACCAAAATAATCTTATAACTTTTCATTTTATGCCTCCTCATTAAATGGATTCTACAGGAACAAATATGTATTGGTCGTATGTAAAATAACTCAATTTTCCTCACAGATGGAAGCTTTGCTGTCATAAAAAGTTGCACACTGGGTAAAGACTTTGTATTTGCATATACCTGCAATGGCATCAATATCAGCATAGACACTGACCGGCTTGGATGAGATAAATATCTGGCATCATGGTTTGATCCGCACGACGGCTCAGTCTTATTAATTATTGACTTTCAATACTTTTGTTCCTACCTTTGATAGACTTACTGACTGAAACAAAACCTTTTCGGTAAGAAAAAGCCCTTAATTGTTTGCTTTGGACAGGCAATCATAAAAGATCTATTTAAATGAACAATGACCCCTTGTGTCATTACAATGAAACGTATTGAAAAAATTGCAGCAAAACATTAACAACATGAAAAAACTAGTTCTTGTTTCCTCATTTTGTCTTCTGACAATTCTATCTGCCATAGGGCAGGAAGGGATGTGGATGTTGACGCAGATCGGACAGCTTGATCTTGCAAAGAAAGGACTGATGATCCCTGTAGAAAAGATCTACGCTCCCGGCCAGCCCTGTATTGCAGATGCTATCCTCCAGCTTGGCGGCGGCTCTGCTTCGTTCGTATCACCTGAAGGACTGGTGGTGACCAATCATCACATAGCCTTTACAGCTCTGCAGAGAGCCTCCAGCGTTAGCAGCGACTATCTATCCAATGGTTACCTGGCTAAAACACGCTCTGAAGAGATCAGTGCACCCGGGTACCAGGCACGCCTGATGCTCGAAATGAAGGATGTGACTGCTGAGGTGCTCTCAGCAGCAGAAGGCATAACCGATCCTGTGGAAAAAGACAAGAAGGTGAATGCAAAAATCGCTTCAATGAGTGAATCAGTGAAAGCTAAGGACGACGATAAGGAAGCCCAGATAGCTTCACAGTTTGAAGGGAGACAGTATATCATGTACACCTATAAGGTTTTTAAGGATATACGTATTGTTTACTCACCACCATTATCAATAGGTAACTACGGCGGTGAGATCGATAACTGGATGTGGCCGAGACATACAGGCGACTTCTCTTTTATGAGAGTATATGTCAGCCCACAGGGCAAAGGAGTGGAATACGATGCCGGGAATGTGCCGTACAAACCGGAGGTGTGGCTCAAACCGGCCCAGGGTGACCTTGATGAAGGTGATTTTAACTTCATTATCGGGTACCCCGGATTCACCACACGGTACCGCTCTTCAAACTCTGTAGGCTGGAACCTCAGGGAGAACTATCCTTTCTCTGTAAAAAACTTCAGTGAGATCATTTCTTTGTGTGAAGACCTGACAGAAAATGACCCTGCCGGGAAGCTGAAGGTAGCCAGTCTTGTCAAGGGGCTTGCCAACGCTATGAAGAACTACGAGGGCAACATCAATGGAATGAAAAAAACTAATTTCCTTCAGAAAAAGCTTGATTTTGAAAAAGAGTTCATGACATGGGCAAACGGAACCCCTGAGAGAAAGGTGAAGTATGCCGGTATCCTGGCCAAGGAAAAAGCACAGTATGATATACTTGCCAGAACCAAGGACAGGGATAACATTTTCAACCTGTTACAAGGGCTATCGGGTACGATGAGCGGCGTTGCAGATCAGATTTATGGTATTGCCAGGGAGCTTGAAAAACCGGAGGAAGAGAGACAGCCCGGACTTACAGAGGATGCATTGAAGGAGTTTGCCGAAGGGCTGACCTATACCTATAATGACTACTATGAGCCTGCTGACAAAGCTATGTTACTGAGGGTGCTGAAGATGGCACAGGCACTTCCTGCAGATCAGCGTATCACCGGCCTCGACTTCATTTTCGACAGTGCTAACGGGACCACAGAAGAATGGGTGGAAAAAGCCTATAAATCTTCAAAGATGAAAGATCCTGAATTTGCTAAGAGCCTCATAGGTAAGTCAGTATCAGAGATTGAAAATACTGGCGACCCGTTTATACGTATTGCTGCAGGCATTTTCCCGATGTCAGAAGAGATAGCAGACATCACCCTGTCATTCGGGTCCAATGTAACAGCATTAAGAAAGGATTATCTTGAAGCCCTCTATGAATGGAAGGGCTCTGCCATCTACCCTGATGCAAGCGGTACTATCAGGTTCACATGGGGCCCTGTTAAAGGATACAAACCTGCTGATGCAGTATGGTATTACCCGTTTACTTCACTGCAGGGTGTGGTGGATAAAAATACCGGTGAGGAGCCGTTTAATGCACCACCGGGATTGGTGAAACTTGAGGAGGGAAAAGACTTTGGAAGGTGGAGTGACCCTGAACTTAGTGATGTCCCTGTTGCCTTCCTCAACCAGTGCGATATAACCGGGGGAAACAGCGGCAGTCCCGTGATGAATGCAAAGGGCGAGATCATAGGCATCGCCTTCGATGGAAACTGGGAGGCTATGACCAGCAACTGGCAATATGACTATAACATGCAACGCTGCATAGCGGTCGATTTCCGATATGTCCTTTTCGTCACTGAGAAATTCGGCAAGGCTGGCTTCCTGCTTGAGGAGATGGGATTGAAAAACTAACTTAGTAACAATACTCTATTGTCTTAATATTCTGGGACTTACGTTAATGCCAAAATTTTTGGCATGCTGTTTGTTTTCTATACACTGAAGAGACAGTTCTTCTAATACTTACGGAAATGAAAAAGTTAATCATCACATCGATCCTCGCACTGCTGGTAGCAGCAGGGAGCACACTCAGGGCACAGGACTACCCTGAAGAATACCTCGGTCTGCCGGGTGACAACCTCAACCTGTACGCAGTCATGGATCTGTTCCAGGAAGCAGAGACTCTTGAAGGTTTCGAGAGAAACCTGAATGATGAAAATTCCAGGATCAACAACCTCGACCTGAATGGAGATAATCTTATCGACTACATCACGGTCAATGATTTTGTTGACGGCAACGTGCACACCATAGTACTGCGCACAGCCCTCAACCGCAACGAGAACCAGGACGTGGCTGTCTTCACTGTCCAGCAGCTTCGCAACGGAGAGGTTCAGATACAGCTTATCGGTGACCAGGATCTGTACGGAAGGAATTATATTGTCGAACCGATATACGCCGAGACACCCAATCCCGGTTACAATGGTAACGCCAATTACAGGGCTAATAACACCGTGGTCACCACCACATATTATGAAGTTGCCGCATGGCCTCTTATAAGATTCATCTACCGTCCCACCTACGTTGTCTGGCGCTCAAACTGGTACTGGGGCTACTACCCATCCTACTGGAATCCCTGGAGACCTTACTACTGGCACTACTACTACGGATATCATTCACACTGGTACCCTTACTACTACGAGCACTACCGCCACTGGTCGCACCCTCGCTACACCCGCTACAACGACTTTTACTACGGCGGTATCAGGTCGCACTCACACTACGTCAGCAATAATATAAGGGACGGCAAATATAAGTCGACCTACTCGCGCCCCGAGCAGAGAAGAGAAGGTGAGGCAATGTACACCAGGACCCAGGCCAGCCGCAGCAACACCTCTAGGGGCAACGCTTCGGTAAGCACTGAAGGAAGAAGAGCTTCTTCTCCGGCCTCAACCTCTACCAGGACCCAGTCTTCAGCCGGACAGGGTAACGGAACCGAACGCAGGTCAGCAGGAACAACCGCAACAGGAAGAAGCAACTCAACTTCAGCTCCCGCCCAGAGGACTCAGGCTCAGAGTTCGACAACTCAGAGACGGTCACCGGCATCAGTCTCTGACAGGCCTGTCAGCAAGTCGGCACCGGCCCAGAGGGCACAGTCCTCAGGTTCATCAAGACAGTCGCCTCCTGCCCAGAGGGCACAGTCCCAGGCTCCCTCAAGGAAGTCAGCCCCCGCAGCAAGGACATCAAGCTCCAGGAGCAGCAGCAGCGGCAGCAGGAGGAGCAGCAGTGGCAGCAGCAAAAGCAACACCAAAAGCAG
>DATKUS010000021.1:0-4399 GCA_035530535.1 Bacteroidales bacterium | reverse complement strand
TTCCTGCTGAGGGACCGGTGTCGGCAGTGTTGGGATGGCATTTGGATCCTGGGCTCTCTCGATTGAGGCCTTTATCACTGATTCCTTTGCGCCCTGACCTCTTGGTATCGATGCTGTTGCCACGAGGCAGAGGATAAGAATAGCCCCTGCAAGGGTCCATGTTGATTTTTCAAGAAAATCTGCGGTTTTCCTTACTCCCATTGACTGGCCGGCAGATGTAAAATTAGCTGCGAGACCTCCGCCCTTTGAATTCTGCACCAGAACTATCATGACCTGAAGGATGCATGCCAATATAACCAGGGCCGAAATAAAAACATAGATTCCCATTGTCTGTCTATTTTATTAACTCTTTAATCTTTTCAATACGGCTCGCAAAGTAAGCACTTTTTTCCGGAAATTGCAAAGTCAGCTTTTCATAAATATTTATTGCCCTCGTATAATATCCCTGGTTAACATAAATCCTTGCCAGTGTCTCTGTTATAAAAGGTCCGTGCTCTTCTGCCCTCTCTTCGCTCAGATCTCTCACCGGCGGTACTTCTCCCGGAGTCATGCGTTCAATCCGGGGACTTGTCTGAATGAACCGGTCTATAAGATCATTAGAGGATAACTCTTTTACAGGCTCCTCAGTGACACCTTCATTACCATTAATCTCTTTACTAATGATCTCATCACTTATAACGTCATCACCGCTGACCTTGTCGTTTACAGTTTCATCCCTGATCGCCTCATTGCCCACAGCGTCATCGAAGAAGACATCATCACTGTCTGCCAGCTCAAGAAGTTCTTCTTCATTAATCTCACCGAGTCTTGCCTCAATCTCTGCCACGAGATCATCCCTGCTTCTGAGAGAAGTATCTTCACCATGTTGTTCTTCCGGGGTGACAATTTGGGGCTTCTGGTATGTCATCTCAATATTCTCCTTCGTCTCCGGGTATGTGATCTCAACATTTTCCGCAGGCTCCGGCACAATTTCCTCCGGCTCCGCCACCGGGGCAGCAACACCTTCCGTAATCTCAGGTACATGCATAAAGAGATAATTGTATAATATTCCCCTGTCCGCCACGTAAAGCGCCGAACCCTTAAGCTGGGATTCAAACTTAATGTCTGAACTTTCCCTGAGACCACGAAGCAGAACAAGATGGGCAGAATGAAACCACGGGAAAAGGCTTGTCAGCTCCCTTGCTCCCTCAAGGTCAGCGCTACCGGGAACAAGTCCTCCTTTAATAAACCTGTTAAAGTCATTTTTATTCATCGGCTGCAACTACCAGTTTACAAATGCCCTGTTAAAGATATCTTCAACCAGCATCTTCGTGATTTCCTCCGTCAGGCTTGCCTCCACAGCACTCAGGTCAAGAGCACTGTTATAGTCCTGATACCTTGTAAACGACTGCTCAAAACTCAGGTCCGGCTCAACATTATTTATAAACTTCACTCTCACTGTGATTGAAAATCGGTTCATTGCTGCCTGCTCATTGCCACTCACCGTCATCGGCTGAGTCTTGTAGTCGGTGATATCACCCTCAAAACTCACATCCCCGCCTGAAGTGACTATGGATAGGTTTGTCTGTGCCTTGCACATGTCAAGCAAAGCGTCTGTCAGGGTCTGTGTCAGACCAGGTTGCACCAGGCTGGCCCTGTTCTGAAATGAAAGTACGCTGAGTGTCTTTACATCCGGAGATATTGATGCTCCTGAAAAGGAATACTTGATCGTTATTCCGCAGCCGGAAGCTGACAGAATAATTATCACCAATGCCAGTGGATAAAGAAACTTACGCATCGAGTCCATATTCCTTGATCTTGCGATACAACGTCCTCTCTGAAATGCCAAGCTCCGAGGCTGCCAGTTTGCGCTTGCCGTTATTTTTGTCAAGAGCCTTAATTATAAGCTCCTTCTCACGGTCAGTGAGGGACAGTGACTCTTCCATAACCTCTTCAGTGTCCTGTATAAGACTCTTGTCCCTCTGGCCAACAACGCCAAATGTCACAGAATGAGCGGACTCGGCATCCGCCTTCTGTACGGGAGAACTGGTATACAGATTGTTAACCGCCCTTAATCCTGACTCGGTAAGATTCGTCACTTCCCCTCCGCTGCTGATCATCTCATAAACGAGGTTCTTCAGGTCATGCATGTCACCCTTCATCTCGAAGAGAATCTTATATAGTATCTCGCGTTCTGATCCGAAACCCTTCTCATCCCTGTCTCTAAAGAGCACAGGGAGGCGGTCTTTCTGAAGATCGGGAAGGTAGACCGAAAGTATCGGCTCGGTAATATCACGCTCCCGCTCAATAACAGATATCTGTTCGGTGATGTTTTTCAGCTGTCTCACGTTACCAGGCCAGTAGTAGTTAAGAAGCATCTCCCTTGCCTGGCTGTCAAGCCTGATAGCCGGCATCCGGTAACGTTCAGCAAAATCAACGGAGAACTTGCGGAAAAGAAGGAATATATCTTCTCCCCTCTCGCGAAGAGGAGGCACCCGCACGGGAACCGTATTAAGCCTGTAAAAAAGATCCTCGCGGAACCTGCCGCCGGCAACCGCCTGAATAATATCAATATTGGTGGCTGTGATCACCCTGACATCTGTCTTTTGCACCTTTGATGAGCCTACCCTTATGAATTCACCTGATTCAAGCACTCTGAGCAGCCTTACCTGCGTAGAAAGAGGAAGCTCAGCCACTTCGTCCAGAAAAATGGTTCCTCCGTTAGCCACCTCGAAATAACCCTTGCGACTGTCAGTAGCCCCGGTAAAAGCACCCTTCTCATGTCCGAACAGCTCCGAATCAATTGTTCCTTCAGGAATGGCCCCGCAATTGACTGCAATATAAGATCCGTGCTTGCGAAGACTGAAGGAATGAATTACCTGTGGGAAAGACTCCTTGCCGGTGCCGCTCTCGCCAGAGATAAGGACTGAGAGGTCTGTGGGAGCAACCTGAACAGCAATATCGAGGGCCCTGTTGAGGCCTTCATAATTACCAATGATCCCAAATCTTTGCTTTACGCTCTGTAATTCCTTCATCAGCTTATTCTGAACCTTGCGAATTTACTACTTTTTTGGATTATGTTAAAGCCCGTTTTTTAGTAAATTGGAGCCATGAAAAGCGAGACTCTTACTAAATTCAGAGGCATCATCCCTGCCCGCTACGGTTCCTCCCGGTTTCCCGGTAAACCGCTTGTCATGATCGGAGGCAAGAGTATGATAGAAAGGGTGTATGAGCAGGCTTCCAAAGCATTGGATGAGGTATGGGTTGCCACTGATGATGAGCGTATCAGACAGGCTGTCAGCGCTTTTGGGGGACAGACAGTAATGACTTCGCCCACACATCGCAGCGGCACGGACCGTTGTGCAGAAGCTGTGAAAAAAATCTTCGGCGGCAACCCTGATGCTGATGATGTTGTAATAAATATCCAGGGTGATGAGCCATTCTTAAAACCGGAACAGATAAAAATGGTTATGGAGTGCTTCAGCGGTCCTGACGTACAGATAGCCACCCTGGTGCGGAAAGTTGACGCCGGAGAAGATCTCGGCAACGTAAATCATCCCAAGGTTGTCCTTTCAAAAACAATGGACGCACTTTATTTCAGCCGGTCGGTGATTCCCTTTATACGTGATGCCAGAGTTGAAGAATGGATGTCAAAACATCAATATTACAAACATATCGGGCTTTATGGGTACCGTACAGGTACTCTCATGCAGATAACAAACCTGCCACAGTCGCCGCTGGAATTGGCTGAGAACCTTGAACAGCTCAGGTGGCTGGAGAACGGATTCCGTATCCGTTGCTCCGTGACTGTATGGGAGAGCCACAGCATAGATACGCCCCTTGACCTTGAAAAAGCCGAAGCTCTGCTCAAGGCTGAAAAAGGCTAAACGCTCACTCTCTTAAACTTTTACCTGCCTCTAATTGTTATAGTGTCAATGAACAATAATGAGAAAGATGAATGCAGGGACCAGATCATATTCGATAAAAGATCTTGAGAACTTTTGTGGAATAAAAGCTCACACCATCAGGATGTGGGAGAAGAGATACAGAATTCTCACACCGGACAGAAGCGATTCCAATATAAGGTCATATTCTGAAGAAGAGCTAAAGAAGCTCATTACGGTGGCCATACTTAACAGAAACGGTCTGAAGATATCAAGGATAGCACGCCTCAGTGACACTGAACTGCTGCGTGAAGTTATGCAGTATAGCTCCGGGGAGGAAGGCAAAAACGGTGGATTCAAACCGGGAGAACTTATTATGTCAGCTCTTCGCTTCAGCGAGGAAGAGTTCAGGAATTCATTGCGGCCCTTTATTAACGAATCAGGCACAGAAGATGCATATGTCGGGGTCTTTTATCCCCTGATGCAGAAAGCAAGGACATTATGGCTGACCGACTGTCTTTCAAAACCACAGGAAC
>DATKUS010000020.1:0-5107 GCA_035530535.1 Bacteroidales bacterium | reverse complement strand
CCCTTCCCATACATGTTATTGATATTCAGACTAAATATTTGAGGGATTTTGATTTTACTTTTCTAAGTTCGAAGCATCAACAGCATCTCAAAACCCTTGATTTGCTCATTTTTTGTCGGACAAAACTGTGGTAACTCTATTCTTATTTTTGTTTTCATTTCTTTAACCCATGCAGCAGTTTTGATAATTTTAATCTGGATGGTTTTCATGGTTGCATTGGCATACTCGCTTCCTTTTAATACCTGTTTTTGCAAGGTGTGTATAAGTATGTATGCCATTGAGTGCAGAAACAAACGGAACTGGTTTGCTGTAAACTTTGTGCAAGACGACCGGTCAGACTTAAGATACAACTTATGATCTTTTATGCGTAACTCCATTGAGCCACGGGCACAGTAGCCTTTCTCGTATAAATCACGGGTGCGAAAATCGCTCAGGCTGGTGACGATATACCGGATGTTGGTTCCCATTGTGCTTACCTCAACTTTCACAATAACTCGCTGGTAGTTCTCCCAACTCCCGGCTTTGTACATAAATGAATGGTACCGTTTTACCGGCTTTTGGTATTGATTAAATTCTCTTTGAGCACTTTCGATGGTGACCTGTGCCAGTTCGTGGAGTTTTGCATTGCCCGTCAGCCCTGTGATGAAGTCAACATTAGGTTGGATCTTTGTCCAATTCATAAAATCCTGCGATGCAAAATGGCTGTCGCCACGTACAATAATCTTTGTATCGGGCCATTGCACACGAAGGTATGATATCAGTTTTTGTAATAGCCTGGCAACATTGGCTTGTTTATTCCGGCGACCAGGTTTTAAAATGATGGTTATCAGCTTTCCCGATAATCCTTCATAAATATGTAATGGCATGTAACAATACTCGTTGTAATAGTTGTTGAATAATGCCAGTTCTTGTTGCCCGTAAGTATCATTGTTGGTATCATCACAATCTAAAATGATGACAGAAGGTGCTTTTGAGTATGAATTAACAAACACGTCAACCAAACACTCACCCAAACGAAGGAGATCAGTTTTTGTAACTGTGTTTTCCAATCGACTCATTGTCGGCTGAGACGCTAAATCATTGTCGCTCTGAGGCAATCTGCCTGCGCACATTTTGAATATCATATCTTCACGCAGATCATTGCAGTCGTTGCAATCTTCATAACCAGCAGCTATCTGAAAAACTCGTTGTGTCAATAGTTCCTTAACAGTATGATCAACATAACGCTTATCTCTTTCATCATGTATGCAGTTACTCGCTGAAGATAAGAGATTTAGCTGACTGTCAAGCTCACGAAGAAGTAATAAACCACCATCACTACTAATGCGGTCGCCGGTGAAACTAAGAGCAATATTTTTACCTTTTATTGGAAAAAGACTGAGTTTTGGTGTGAAATTTTCTGTATTTTTGTTTATCATAATAGAGGGGGGGTGTTTTTGTTGTAATCACTTCAAATATAACTAATTAAGTTGTAAATGAAGAACAAAAACCCCCTTTTTATGAATAATTCAGGTTAGATATAGAAAAGGTATTATTCCATACCGCGCTGATAAAACCTTAGAAGATTCAATAAAAATGCATCACTTTGCTTTAAATTGTTCCTTTGGAATTAGGTTTAGACTAATATCAAACTAATTGGTACTAACATGTCAGTACAATGTCATTGACTTCGGGCCTCCGCTTCATCCAATTTCGGATGATGTTTTCTTAATTAGGAGCAATTCCCCCCGTCATTACTCAATCAATAACATCCCATTTTCGTCCAAAACCTGGCCCAAAACTGGCGCACCCATATAAAAAAACACCTACGGTTTCCCATAAGTGTCTGACTTGCTTCGCTCCCCAGCAAGGACTTGAACCTTGGACCCCCTGATTAACAGTCAGGTGCTCTGACCAACTGAGCTACTGAGGACTATACTTGCTTATTAAAGCGTCGCAAAATTAACCGCTTTAAATGAATTAAGCAATATCTTTGACGAAAATTTTCCCGGATGAAAAAGATTGTTGGTATAGGCAATGCCCTCGTTGATGTGATGACCATGATTCCTGATGAAACATATCTTCATCAGTTCGGCCTGCCCAAAGGCAGTATGACAATGGTAGACTCCGAACGGTCAGGTGTGATAAAAGGTTCTATAGCAACACTTAAAAGCACCCTCGCCTCCGGCGGCTCAGCCGGTAATACCATGTACGGCCTGGGTATAATGGGCGTCAATTCATCATTCATTGGCAAAGTGGGACGTGATGAGATGGGAAATTTCTATGAGAAGGATATGGTTGAAGCAGGAGTAGTTCCCGTCCTTATGAGAGCTCCAAAATCCCCTACAGGCACTGCCGTAGGACTCATTACCCCCGATTCCGAACGCACCTTTGCAACTCACCTGGGAGCTGCCACGGAACTGATGACCGAAGAACTAAACCTGTCGTTCTTTAAGGGCTATGACATCCTCTATCTTGAAGGCTACCTTATTTTTAACTTTCCACTTATAGAACATGCATGCCGGCTGGCAAAAGAAAACAGAATGTGCGTTGCTATTGACCTGTCCAGCTTTAATGTCGTTGCTGATATGCTCCCTCAGTTCCGCGAGATAGTTGAGAAATATGTGGATATCGTTTTTGCCAACGAGGAGGAAGCCCGTGCATTTACCGGCCTTGACCCCCGTGAAGCTCTGGACGATATTGCTTCGAAATGCTCCATTGCCGTAGTTAAAATTGGACAGGGAGGATCATGGATCATGCGGGGCGAAGAGATTGTTAAAGTTGATGCAATAAAAGTATCGCCCGTTGATACTACGGGTGCAGGAGATATGTATTCTGCAGGATTCCTCTATGGTTTTTCCCACGGATTCAGCCTTGATAAATGCGGCCTCTTCGGCTCTATTCTTGCCGGCAAGGTAATTGAAGTCGTCGGAGCAAGAATGCCTGATGAAAAATGGAAAGAAGCAAAAGAGCTTATAAGTATTATCGCTGCTGACTAAAAGATCCTTCTGCGGGGAGACTTGTCATCCGGACAATTACATTTGCCGAGATGAATGAACCTGTAACCTATCCCGAACATCACACCTGAATTATACAGTGTCTGAGGATAATCTTCAGGCATAAGATGCAACAGCGCATACTGGTTGCCATAAACCATTACCCTTATCAGGATATCTGATTTAAACCTGTATTGAGCACCCAGTCCTGCAGTAAGACCCAGGCCGGTCATGTCGTCAGCATGGGACTGGCCTGTTTGAAACCCTGCAACAATCCCGGCATTAGCAAACAGGTACTTCAGGAAATCAACCCTTGCAGTTACAGGCACCGAGATCATCCCGAAATTTCCCGGTCTGTCCTCCCCGGGGATACCCGGAGCCGGACTGCTGTAATAATACTGGTGAGCATATCCGATCCCTGTTTCAATGCTGAAATGATCAGTGATGATCCTGCTCAGGTCAATACCCGTAGTCCATATTCCGGTTCCGGTAAATGAACCCGCCCCAACAAGCTCATGAAACCTGAAAATATCATTGGTGCCACCTCCACCGTAAAGTGCAATTTCTCCGTACCAGGTATCCTGTCCTTTACCGGCCAGGGAGAGGACCATCATTAAAAGTATTAAGCTATTTTTCATAATCTTAAAATGTGCGAATAGTTTTTAAAATAATCAAATGGCAGCACCCTTCGCACCGGGGAGGGTATGCCATTCAATGAAGGCAGAATAAACCACTTATCATAATCCGGACTTGTTGTAATTTACCGAATTGGGGCTTATCCAGATTGCATTCAGACATGCTCTAAAATAGTATTTGACCAGCCTTGCGTAAACATATGTTCTGACAAACAGCTTCGGAAGGAAAGGCAATATCGCTCCTGCAACTGCGGGTATCAGACCCGTAATAAGATTATTCAATACCATAAAAGCCTGGATAGATATTCTCTCAAAACCTTTCTTATGCTTTGAGATATAGAGGTGTCTTGAGATCATCACCTCACACTTGGTCATCGAGGCTGTTCTGATGTTGATACGTGAGCTGCCGCCATGGTTATGCTCAACGGTGATGTTACGGAAGAATGCCACCTTTCCTCCGCTACCGGTAACTCTTTTGCACAGGTCGACATCCTCAAAGTACATCCAGTAATCGTTGTCAAATCCTCCAAGAGTCACAAAATCATTGTTTCTGATAAGTATCACAGATCCTGAAACCCAGTCCGGAAACCATATTTCATTATTTGCCTGATCTTTTTTCACTTTTTCCTTACCTCTCATAAGCCCTGCTAATGCTCTCTGAATACCGGTGAGGTTCCTTAATTCAGGGAAAACACCCCATGCAATGCTTTCAGTTCCGTTATCTCTTACCTGCCTGCATGAGCAGATGGTAAAATCCGGATGTTTACGTGCCTCTTCTATCAGCCTCTCAATGGACTCTCCTGTCACCACTGTGTCAGGATTCAGGAATAGGAAAAACTCCCCTGAGGCATGGGAGGCACCCAGGTTGCAACCGCTGGCAAAACCGCCGTTTACAGTATTATGAATAAACGTAAACTGCGGATATTGCTTTTCAAGAAGGTCAATGCCCTCATCTTCAGAGCAGTTGTCAGCTATTATGACCTCTGCAGTCACACTGCTGTCTGCTGACCGTGCAAGTGAACTGAGGCATAATGCCAGTCGCTCTGCACCCTTGTAGCTTACAATTATGGCGGAAATATCTGTCATGCTCCGGAGGCCGGTATTACATATCAAATTAACGGGTTCCTGCCAGCTTTTCCAAATCTCAACTCTAAAACTCTATATTTGCATTTATCAACATACAACAACCTCAAATAAAACCCCGGTTATGCGTTATCTGAAAAACACAAAAGCGCTCATCTTATTCATATTAATAACACAGAGCGTTACTGCACAGGTGGCTGGTGATGAGCTTCTCCTTAAGCACTTTCACTCAATCACAAGTGAAGAGATGGCAGGATGGATGACAACCCTGTGCTCTCCGGAATTCAATGGTCGTCTTGCTGGCACCCCGGAATATATTGCTTCAGCTGAATGGGTAGCCGGCAATCTTGAAGCCTGGGGCATCAAACCCTCCGGTGACAACGGAACATATTTCCAGTGGTTCAAACAGTCTTA
>DATKUS010000019.1:0-6649 GCA_035530535.1 Bacteroidales bacterium | reverse complement strand
TTATTCTCATCCCTCCCTCGGTTCTGGTGGTGGTTATTATCTCATTAAGTCCGGCCATCTGGCCTATGGCCCTGATACCTTCATTCAAATTCCCGACCAAAGTTTTGGGCAGCTTATATTCATATTGTTTAAGGATCGCATCACATTCCGGCGTTATCGGAATCACTACCTTTGCATTGGTTTTTTTCTGTATTAATTCAATGACCTTGCCGCCTCCCATTACTTTGATGTTATCAGGCGATATGCGGCTGTAATCACTGTACCGTTGACCGATATAGCAACCGACAAGAAATACATCCCTGATCTGGCTTTGCTCTATCCATGCTGACAAATTAACTGCGGCGATCTGCTCAATGTCATCATGCGTTAAATAGATGCTGTCAACATCCTCAGCCATGCTTTTGAAATACTTTTTATTTATCTCATCGCTGTTATGCCGGCCCTCATCCCGGCCCCGCTGCATGATGTTTTTAAGCTGCTTAATCAAACGTCCGGTATAGTTTAAGGTCTTGCCATCGTCAACAAGCCACTGTATAAAGTCCTCATAAAAATCTCTATTAACCTCATTCCAGTTAATTGAGCGATTCCGTTCCCTTTGATATTTGTCAAACACTTGCTGAAAGCCTACCCACGGCCTTAGGCTATCTTTGGAAAATGACCGCTTCCCCTCACATAATGGCTTACCCTCTTTTGCCTCCTTCAGGAACCGTGTTAGATATTCATTCAGCGTTTCCGCCTTCTGCTCCGGCTGCTTTGGTGCCTGGCTGTCATTGTACTGCTTAACCACGCTTTTAAGCCATTTCGGAGGTAATTGCTGCCCGGCAATAGCATTGGCCTCATTAACTATTAAGTCCTTTATATCGTCTAATTTGGCCCTTAATTTCCTTGAATCGTCCTCAGTGAATTTCTTTGTGAATAACGGAGCCTGTTTAATCGCTCCCGTCTTGCTGCTCCAAAATTCGGGATAAATATTCAATCCCGTTGAAACATTTTGATCGTTACCCCTGCCCCTGGAATATCTGACATAAATAGTTGAGGCTTCACCTTTTTTTGATTTCTTTGTGCAAAATGTTACTGCTGCCATGATGTTTTTTATTTCAAAGATACGATTTTACCAACATCTTACCGACATTTCGCTAATCTATTTTTATACGCTTTTATGTCATTTGTTGACAAAGTGCCATTATACGGGTACTTTAGGCGGGTGGTATGTGAAAGCAAATAATATGAAATCAATATATTGTAGTCCCTCCGGGATCACAAAGTGTTAAGAGAGACGTTGCAGGCAACGTCTCTCTGTTGTTTAACCTTATAGTTTACTTCATCAACAATTCAACCTATGAAAAAGCAAATACTGACTCTTGGACTCATCACGGTTTTTCTTATGGCTTTCAGGGCAGACAAAACGGCGTACATGCTTTATAGCTCTGAAGGGAAAAAGGTAAAATACGAAAAGATGATAGAGACAATCAGTACATCTGATGTCGTTTTCTTCGGCGAGCTGCATGACAATCCTATTGCGCACTGGCTGGAGTATGAGATTACAGCTGATCTTTACAAAGTTGTCGGAGACAGCCTCGTCCAGGGTGCAGAAATGTTTGAAGCTGACAACCAGCTTTTGCTGGACGAATATCTGTCATCAGCATATGAGGCAGATAAGTTTGAAGCTGAGGTTAAGTTATGGAAAAACTATAAAACGGATTATAAGCCCCTCGTAGAGTTTGCCCGAAAGAATAAGCTTCCTTTCATTGCCACCAATATACCAAGGAGGTATGCCTCCGTCGTTTCAAAAAAAGGGTTGGAAGCTCTTGAACAACTACCTGCCGAAGCCAGGAACTATATAGCTCCGCTGCCTATATTTTATGATCCTGAAGTCAAATGTTACAAGGATATGATGGAGATGGGCGGCATGCCGGGGATGGGTGGAAAAGCCAATGATAACTTCCCGAAAGCACAGGCGATAAAAGATGCCACCATGGCTTATTTCATCCTGAAAAACCTTGAACCGGGCAGGCTGTTCATTCACTACAACGGCTCATACCATTCTGATAACTACCTGGGCATCATATATTACCTGAAGAGAGAAAGGCCTGATATCAGGGTTGCCACTATTTCCACGGTTCTCCAGGCGGACACTGCAAGTCTGAGTGCTGAATATTCAGGCACAGCGGATTATATTGTTGTCATTCCGGAGACAATGACGCGCACTTACTGAAAAATGTATCTATAAAAAACTGCCCGAAGCAAAATGCTTTGGGCAGTTTCAATACCTTACAAAACCAGGCTTTTAGTTATGGTTTTGAAAACCAGAGTTTTGTATCCATTTTGTCAGCTCCCTGGCGTCCGATTGCGGTATTCAGGTTGGCGCCATTCTTACTGTAAGCACCGGTGCCATACTGCATTCTTTCAGGATAAATTCCATTAATGGAACCTAAACCGTAAATGTCCACATCTGTAACTCCGTTTGCCAGTTCAGCCGGATAGCCCATTTTTCTTACCACCGCCCATCCTTCAAAGCCTTCAGTAAAGGAGTTAATCCATCTCTGTGTAGCTATTTTTTCAAGTTTTTCTGCAGCAGTACCTGAAGAAATGCTTGCAACAGGCTGGGTAAGGTATGTGGTGATGTCTCCTGCAGCGCAACCCCACATAAGCATTGACTGACTTATACCTTCCCTGAACAATGCATTTGCATCGCCTGAGGCTCCTGAGATGTTTTTTACAATTGCCTCAGCCTGCAGGAAGTATGCTTCCGCAGTTGTCAGAACAAGTTCCTTGTACAAATTGGTGGTGGCACCTTTTGCAACAACAAAGAAATCAGTAGGTGTGCAGAAAAACTCTCTCCTTATAAGCGGCTGCACGAACCCGTTAAGCCTGACAGGCTGACCAAGATAGTTCTTGTTTGCAGGCATCGTAAAGGTAACCGAGTTGTCAGTGTTCTCATTGCCGGTCTTTGTAAAATCAGCTCCAGCATTCGTCAGAACATTGGTCAGGAATGTCACTCTCTTTGGCCAGAGGGTGGCATCACTGCCTGAAGCCGGTTTGGTGAAGGTAAAGGTCCCTCCTGCCGCCGGTTTCACAAACTTTGTAAGTCGGGGGTCATTGTAATTTCTCAGGTTATCAATCATCACCTTGCTGACAGTCCATCCCCCGCCGCTGCCATAGCCGCCGAAATCAAGCCATGCTCCTGCATATGAGTCGCTGTTCCACTTGCTTATCGTATTATCTTTGGTCATCAGCACATTGTCAGCGGGTGTGGCCAACAGAGGAGACGAAAAACACTGTGCTACAGTGGCAGCGGCGAAGTCATCACCGGTAGCTCCGTATGCGCGCAAGGCTATTCTCAGCTTAAGCGTATTTGCCAGTTTTTTCCATTTCTGAAGATCCCCGTTGCAGAACAGGTCATTGCTCCCGAGATCATTAACTCCGTCACCTGACTTGGTTGCTGTTCCAATGGCAGTCATTGCTGAATTGAGGTCGGCAATGATACCCTTGTAAATACCGATCTGCGAGTCATATTTCGGAAGTATGATATCAGGGTCACCAGCTTCGGAATAAGGAATCTCACCGAAAGTCTCTGTGAACATCTGGTAGTACAATCCCTTCATGATCAAACCGACAGCATACATAAGCTCATTTTCAAAGTCGCCGCCCGTCTGGGTAAGTTTCAGGAAATTGTCAAGCTGACCGAAATAACCTTCGTAGAAATCCCATGTTGCGTCAGTATAGGAAAGTGAGTATGTATAGCCAAGGTCATCAGACCACCAGGAGTAGTTGTCACCGAAGGTAAAGTATCCGGCGAACCTGTCTGCATGGATCAGTTGAGCCCTCCAGTATGGATAGTTATCAGGGGCATAAAGCTTGTACTGGGGTACTGTAATGAAGTACTTTGCACTGGCTTCATCCGCGGTAATTGCATTGGGGTCTTTGTTGATATCCTCAAAGTTCTTGGTACAACCAGCCAGACCCGTAACAATTAGTATTAATAATAAAAACTTGTAAGATTTCATAGTTCTCATATTTTATCATTAGAACTTAATACTAACATTGAATCCCAGGCTCCTTGTTGTTGGCATGGTATAGAACAGCACTCCCTGGGCATAATTACTGACACTGAAGCTTCCTTCAGGATCGAAGTTTTCAAGTGCCCTGTAGAGGAAGAAGAGGTTTCTGCCGGTAACACCAATGGATAATCCTTTTATAAAGGTGTTTTCAATCATTTTTCTTGGCAGGTTATAAGTAATTGCCGCTTCTCTCAATCTGATGTTGGTCTGTTTGAAAATATAATTTTCGCCTATGCCTGAATAGGAGCTCCAGTATTGCTGTGAAGAAATGCTGGCTGTATTGGCAGTTCCGTCGGAACGAACACCATCGATTATCACTCCACCCTCACGGTATTGCAATGAGCGTTCTGATACACCGTTTGCATCGAGACCCGCATCAGTACCTGAGTAAACCTCACCTCCTATCCTTGCATCAATCAGGAATCTGAGCGCAAGATTCCCATAAGTCAGGTTGTTACTTAGACCTCCAACCCAGTCAGGCTGGTAATTGCCAACAAGCACTTTTTCAGAAGCTGTCCGGAATAGACCTGCATCGGTTACCATGATCTTTCCGGTCTCATCTCTTTCGTATGTAGTGGCATAGATGTCGCCGTAACCACCGCCAACGGTTGCCCAGACCTCCGCTACTCCGGAGTTGGTAGTAGTGAAGACAAAGTTGTCAACACCCTCAATCAGTTTAACAAGCTTGTTCTTGTTGGTTGACATGTTAAGAGATATATCCCATGTAAATTTGCTGGTCTGCACAGGTACACCTCCCAGCAATATCTCAAATCCCTTGTTGGTCATCTCACCCACGTTGGTCCTCTCAAAGCTATACCCTGTTGATGGAGGGATCGGGACATCCATTATAAGATCCATTGATTTGATGTCATAGTATGAGAAATCGGTATACAGCCTGTTATTGAAGAGCCTGAACTCCCCACCAAACTCAAGTGAACTTGTCTGTTCCGGCTTAAGGTTCGGATTTCTCCTTGTTGAAGGCCTGGTAAGAATTATCTGACCCAGGTAACTGTCCCCTGCTGATGACAGATTAAATGCATTTTGAAGCTGATAAGGGTCTGTATCACTACCCACCTTCGCCCAGTTAACTCTTAGCTTGGCAAGGTCAATGTAAGGCAGACCAAGAAGTTCATTGAGAAGAACAGAGAGGGAGACAGAAGGATAAAAATATGACCAGTTGTCTTTCGGGAGGGTTGATGACCAGTCATTTCTTGCAGATCCCTCCAGATAAAGGAAATTACTGTAACTAATCACTGCAGATCCGTAAACCGAATTGATCATTTTCTCCTGTTTCGGTGTATAATCAGGCAGGTTGGTGGCAGCACTTGAAAGTGTGGGTTTGGTGGGTATCTTAAAGTTTTCCGCATAAATGCTCATCCCCTCATATGTCTGGTACATATGGTTGGCCCCCAGGTTGGCACTCAGGTTAATCATATCAGATAAGTCCTTCTTGAACATGATCAAAGCATCCAGGTTAGTCTCACTTGTTTTTTGCATGCTGTTGTTCAATCTGCCTCCACCGTAGTACCAGTGACCGTACTGGTTGACTGTTTCAACCTTTTCATTAACGGCATCTGTCCCTATTCTCACAAATGCTGAAAGCCAGTCGGTGAAATCATAGTTGGCCTTGGCATAGCCCTGAACCCGGTCGCGGCTGTCATCATTTATATCATGCAGCTGATACCAGTAAGGGTTACCGTAAGTTCCGCTGGTGAATGTTTTGACCTGATAATCAGCCGGATTCTGGTATTTCTCCTGTTCCGGTCCAAGATCTGACATCATTATATTCCTTGGTATCCTGTACAGCCAGGCAATGACACCTTCAGTACCCATAACAGGCCTGTTGTGCGAATTCTGAACGAAGTAGGTAACCTTTGCATCAACACTCAATTTATCAGTCAGATTAGTGACACCACGGAGGTTAAAGTTATGTCTTGACAGGTCCGATCCTGGCATTATTGAGTTTGCTGCAGTATTTGTATATGAAAATCTGAATGTGGACTGTGCATTTCCCCCGTCAAAGGCAATGCTGTTAGTGAGGGTTGATCCAACATCAAAGAAATTCTTCACATTGTCAGGCTGAGGTGAATAAGGTCTCGTCTCACCGTTCAGTCCGGTTCCGTATATCTTGGCTGACCCGTCAAGAGCAGATCCCCAAGATCCTCCGGCAGCACGCAGATCACCTATAAGAGCTGGTACGTTACCCCCTGTTCCCTGTCCATATTCATTCTGAAATTTGGGAAGCAGTAGCGGTGACTCGAAGGTAAAGTTCCCTGTGTATGTAACTCCAAGTCCCCTGTTTGCTGAGCCTTTCTTTGTGGTGATAAGGATCACGCCGTTTGCTGCGCGTGAACCATAAAGAGCTGCAGCATTGGGGCCTTTTAGGATCGACATGGATTCGATGTCATCAGGGTTCAGGTCAGAAATTCCTGATCCGTAGTCGTATTTTGAATACTCACCGGCACTGGCCGAACTGGCGGAGCCATAACCGGTATTGTCAACCGGGATGCCGTCAATGACGTACAGCGGTTGGTTATTACCGGTCAGGGAGTTGTTACCCCTGATAATGACACGTGAACTGGAACCGG
>DATKUS010000018.1:0-2329 GCA_035530535.1 Bacteroidales bacterium | reverse complement strand
TTCTCATGTGATTGGATTTAGGGTTAAATAATCTTTAGGTTATATGATTTTGGTTATAGTAATTCGGACTTTCTTCATTAGCAAGTTATAATATTTTTCTGTATGATGTATTACAAATATTAAATTTTTTTCTGAATAATTCCAAGACCGGGTCCCTCAGGCAATGTCACTTTCCCTTCAACGATGGTAATTCCTTCATACAAGTCATTGCTTATCAGAAGGTTTCCGTCAAGATCAGCCCAGTCAACAAGTGGTGACAGGTGTGCTGCCGCTGTAACAGCGCATGATGTCTCAGTCATGCATCCGATAAGTATCTTCATGCCCATTGCCCTGGCCATGGTTATCATCTTATAAGCCGCATTCATGCCTCCGCACTTCATCAGCTTGACATTGATACCTGAATAAACCCCCTTCAAAGACAGAAGGTCAGATATTGTCTGAAGAGATTCGTCAGCAAGAACAGGAAGCGGACTCCTCTCAGTGAGCCATGCAATATCCTCAACCTGTTCCTTAGGCATTGGCTGTTCAATGAATAAAACATTCTTCTCCTTTAGCCAGAATGCCATTTCAAGAGCCTGATTACGATCTGTCCATCCCTGGTTTACGTCGGCATACAGGGGTTTGTCCGTCACAGACCGTACTGTTTCTATCATTTCCCTGTCATTATCCCTCCCAAGTTTAACCTTAAGTATATTGTAGATATCAGCCTCCCTGGTCTTCTCTATTACCACTTCCGGAGTATCAATACCTATGGTAAAGCTTGTACTTGGAGTCTTGTCCGGATTAAGTCCCCATATCCTGTACCAGGGTTCTCCTACCAGTTTACCAATAAGGTCATGCAATGCGATGTCAACCGAGGCTTTTGCCGCATAATTACCGGGCATAATACCTTCAATATAAGCAAGGATATCTTCTTTCAGGAACGGGTCACTGAATTGCTCAAGGTTTACCTTTGAAAGAAATGTTGTAACAGAAGCCTGGCTCTCACCAAGATAGGGCGGCATCGAAGCTTCTCCAAATCCGGTAATACCATCATATTCAATTTCTGTGAGCACCACGGGAGTGGTGGTCCTTGAATTTGAGGCAACAGTGAAGACATGCTTTAGTTGCAGCTCATAAGGTCTGAAACTGAGTTTAAGCGTTGAAGACCTTCCTGTTTTTCCTGATCTCTTTCCCATAGATTCTTTTGCAGCTGACGTCGTGCAACCTGTTATTATGGCACCCGCAGCCAGTCCTCCGTATTTAATGAAATCTCTTTTCTTCATATATTAAAATACCATTTATGTTCTGAAATACGTACTATTCCATTCCCGGGAGTCACGCCTATTATACGCCTGGCACCCTGAACGGATCTTCTCCGCGAATCACTGTAGTTCACCCGTGTTGAGTCAAGACTCATTACCCCAATTATTCCCGGAGAGTGGATTACCTCTGTATCACCGATATACATACCAACATGAGTAATTGCCTTTTCCCCATCACGGTTTCGGCCAAAGAAGATAAGATCACCGGGTAAAAGTGAATCAAGTGTATTATCAACAGGGACCGGTTTTCCATACCTGAATTGTGATGAGGCATCGCGGGCAAGAATTACACCGCTCCCGAAATATATAGTCTTGACATATCCGCTGCAGTCAATGCCCTTTGATGAGGTGCCGCCCCACAGGTAAGGTGAACCGAGTAGCGAGAATCCTGTTTTTAACAGATCTTCGGCAATGGGCTCTGTCTTTTCAGCCCATGATCCAAACTCAGTTGCATCTGACTTATATATCATACCGCTTCTTCCGTCTGGTAATGTTACAATGTAT
The DNA here is from genome assembly GCA_035530535.1 of Bacteroidales bacterium. Taxonomy (GTDB): domain Bacteria; phylum Bacteroidota; class Bacteroidia; order Bacteroidales; family VadinHA17; genus SR-FBR-E99. The sequence goes on along the minus strand of DATKUS010000018.1, from coordinate 521 downwards.
GCTCCCCCCTGTTCCCCATTTTTTACAACAACAGCCCCGTATACCAGATCAGAAACAACATGCCCGTCTGAAGAGATAATGTCTCCATAATTTCTTTGGTATATCACCCTGTCAGCTTTTCTCCAGTCAGCCATCTCAGCCTCACTGAGCTCATAGACGGCAGCGTTATTGGTCCAACCCAGGTATGAGTCGGGAGTCTGAATAAATAGCCATCCTCCCCTCCTCTTTAGTATCTTTACCGGTGTGCCCATTATTGCCTGCGTGACCATCTCAGCACTGTGAGAAGGGTTGCTCCTCATATTGGAGACACTGAGGGTGATCAGCCCCCAGGGTTTTTTAACAATGGCCGTATCAGGAAGTACTGATATACTGTCTTTAAAGGCCCTGCCTGAATTTTCAAGGTATCCGATCAAATCTTTTTTTGCTTCAGGGAGATTAGTCTCGCCCTTAACAACTATTTCCCCGGCTTTTAACAAATAAAGCTCTATATCGCACAGACTCTCCGAAGACTGAGGTACCCA
>DATKUS010000017.1:0-2269 GCA_035530535.1 Bacteroidales bacterium | reverse complement strand
TTTCTGAAGGCTGACGGAAAACAAATTGTAAACGCTAAAGGAGAAATTGTTTTGCTGCGCGGAATAGGACTTGGAGGCTGGATGCTTCAGGAACCCTATATGCTTAAGCTGTCCGGTGTGGCTGTTGCTCAGTATGATATTAAAAACAAAATTACTGAGCTGATAGGCGAAGAAAGATGCGGGGAGTTTTATGCAGCCTGGCTGGGGAACATGATCACTGAAAGAGATATTGACTCCATTAAGGCATGGGGCTTTAACTCGATAAGGTTGCCGATGCATTACAATCTCTTCACTTTACCGATAGAGGAGGAACCCGTGCAGGGGCAGGATACATGGAGAGAGGAGGGGTTTAAAATGACAGACGACCTATTGTCATGGTGCAGAAAAAATGAGATATGGCTGATACTCGATATGCATGCCGCACCCGGCGGACAGGGAAATGACAAACCTATTGCCGACGTTGACACTCTGAAGCCACAGCTATGGGAAAGCCGGCAAAACAGGATGAAGACCGTGGCACTGTGGAGAAAGCTTGCAGAGCGGTACAGGGATGAGGAGTGGATTGGAGGGTATGATCTCATCAATGAAACCAATTATCCTATGGAGGATAATAAGCCCCTCAAGGATCTGTTTAACTCAATCACAAAAGCCATAAGAGTGGTTGACTCCAATCATATAATTTTTATTGAGGGGAATGACTTTGCCAATAACTACACTGGTCTTACACCGCCATGGGATGATAACATGGCCTACAGCTTTCATAAATACTGGAATCCGACCACCACTGAAACAATTCAGAGGTATCTTGATCTGAGAGAAGAATTCAATGTTCCGATCTGGATGGGGGAGTCCGGAGAGAATAGCAATGAATGGTACAGGTCGGCAGTTCATCTGTTTGAATCAAACAATATCGGCTGGGCATGGTGGACCATAAAAAAGATAGATTCTGAGAGTGGTGTAATGAACGTCACCCCTCCGGAAGGATATCAGAAGATCATTGACTACTGGGCCGGTAAAGGAGGCAAACCGGATGCTGATGAGGCATACCGGGTGCTGATGCAGCTGACAGAAAATATAAAGCTTGAGAACTGCCAGATTAACTACCCCGTTCTCGACGCATTATTCGGAAGGTAGGCCAGGGAAGAAAATAATACTTCACTGACCACCCCCCGTCCCGATAAATCGGGACGGCACCCCTCCTCAACTGAGGAGGGGAAATAAAATATCTATCTCATCCATGCCCCATGCCCCATGCCCATATGGGTATAAATACCCCTTCTAAAATAGGTTTTAATCCCGTACCCGTTCTTATGGAATATGGGTATTTTTGAGCTTCCGGAAAAAGGGAAGGATGATGGAAGATCTCTATGCAAGGTTAATGAAGGATGTCAGGTTTGAGGAGGGTCTCAATGCCTGCATGAACTGCGGGGTATGCACCGGAATATGCCCCGCTGCCGAATACTACAACTATGATCCCAGAAGGGTTGTGGACCTTGTGCAGACAAGGAACAACAATATTATTCTGGAACTCCTGAAAAGTGAGACTATATGGTACTGCGGTCAGTGCATGAGCTGCAAAACCCGCTGCCCGCGGGGCAATACACCGGGGATGGTTATCATGGCCCTGCGTAAGGTGTCGCAGGAACTGGGCTACTTCACTGAATCGGAAAAAGGCAGGCAGCAGTTTGCCATAAAACGTACAGTGGGCGACAATATTCTGAAACACGGTTACTGCGTGGTTTCTTATGATGTTGATCCCAGGTCCCACCCTGAACAGGGACCGGCATGGGAGCATTACTATAATAACCTGGAGGAATCTCTTGCCAGGGTCGGAGGGGAGCTTAACGGAAAAGAAGGTCCAACGCGTAAAATAAGCGAAGAAGTACTCCAGGAACTGAAGAGCATCTTCGAAGTTACAGGCGGACAGGATCTGTATGATGCCATTGAGAAAGCCTCAGAAAAAAAGGCCGGGGAGATGGATCTGGAGTTCAGGAAGGAAGGAAGGGATTTTGAATACTTCCGTCACGTGGTAACTGCCGACAGCGGCAATCACCAGGTTGAAAATGAAGAAATAAGGCGAGAAGAACATGCAGCTGGAAGGTAAAAAAAGGATATGGGATGAATATCAGAAAGATATTCCTGATGATCATTATTTCTATGTAAGATCATGTATCCGGCAGACTTTCTTTGCCGGGTCAGAGCAGGTCTTTCTAAAGATCATGCGAGATGATCTCGGCAAGGATGTTTTTGAAGACCCGAGACATACAAC
>DATKUS010000016.1:0-4437 GCA_035530535.1 Bacteroidales bacterium | reverse complement strand
CCGGTTTGCAGTGGATGTCTCGGGGCCAAACTGCAGACGGTACGGAGAAAGGTATTTATTCAGCTCTCCCAGTATCACTCCGGGCTCTACTCTCACCCAGTGTTCCTCCATGTTGAATTCAAGGATGCGTGTCATGTACTTTGAGACATCGATGACGATACCCGGACCTACCACCTGCCCGGCAAGGGAGGTGCCCGCACCCCTCGGGATGACTGAAGTACCTGCATTACGGGCAAAGGAGATGATCTTCTTTACATCTTCGCGGTCAGCGGGCCTGGTGACAGCCAGCGGAATCTCCCGATATGCCGAAGCATCAGTGGCATAAAGGATACGCTGTACGGTGTCACAGTAAAGATCGCCCTTAAGCTCATCCTGAAGTCCGCTGAAAATCACTTCCTCATTCATAGTTCATTGTTATTCTGCCTTTGCGTTTTTCTTTATGCCGAAGGCCGCATCGATCTTCAGGAAGCTGATAGCTATAATGCCAGGGATAGAGCAGAGGATCACGTATATGAAAAAATGCTGATATCCCAGGGCTTCCTTCATGGTTCCTGAGATCATGCCGGGCAGCATCATTCCCAGGGCCATCAGTGAAGTGCCGATAGCGAACTCGGCCGTCTTGTATTTGCTCTCGCCCACAAAGTGAAGCATGTAAAGCATATAGGCAGTAAAACCAAAACCGTACCCAAACTGTTCAAGCGCAATCGAAAGATATATCGGCAACGCTCCCGGCATAGGCTGGGTGAACGACAGGTAAATGTAAACACTTATAGGGATATTCATAGCAAAGGCCATGAACCAGATTAGCTTTTTAAGGCCGAATTTCGAGGCGACGATACCCCCGAGTATGCCCCCGAGTGTCAGGCAGAGCATGCCTATGGTACCGTAGGCTAAGCCATACTGCGCCGAAGTCATTCCTATGCCTCCCGCACTTCTTGAATCTACAAGGAAAGGCGTGGCAACCTTGACCAGCTGAGCTTCGCCAAGCCTGTAGAAAAGGAAGAATATAAGGGCGGGTATGATACCCGGTTTTGTAAAGAAGGAGATAAACACTTCCTTGTAAACCTTCCATCCTACCTTTTCCCTGGTATTATGTTCATCCGGATGAGGAAGCATGAACCTGTTATAGAGTGCAAGCAAAAACAACACCACTCCAAGGACCATCAGCGACACCGTCCAGCTGAATGCAATATTTCCTGCAGTGATATTGAACTCTGACTTTGCAAGCTCTGTAAGATTATGATGAGCCTTAATGGAGGCTGCTACCGGGGTGTTCCAGTTTTCACTGGTGAATTCAAACCTGCCTGTCTGTTTCTTTGAGATATCAATATCCTTGCTCCCTGATTTGCGGGCCATGTTCACGACAATTGTCTCACCCTCAGCAGGCGGGGCAGAAAGTGCGATGTAAACTACCGCCGAGTCAATGTCCGACTTGCCGGCCTCAAAAAGAGGTACCTGCACATCAGACGGGAAGAGCAGTATGGAAGGCTCTCCTGTTGAGGGGGCTATTTTTATATCAGCAGGATTGAACTGGGTGTACTCCCCGGCCCTCACTGACCTGGCTTCAAAGGCAACAGGTTCAAGACCGGTGTTCTTCTGTATCAGTCCTGCAACAAGAGGTATCAATCCAAGAGCCGTAAGCATTGCAAACCTGTAGAAGGTGCTGCGAATGCCGACGAAAAAGGCCTGCTTATGCTGATCGAGCGCATACATGTAAAAGCCGTCAGCGGCAATGTCATGGCTGGCTGAGGAGATGGCAATGACAGCGAAAATAGCAATCGTCATGGGGTAGAAGAATGAGAGCGGCATGGCAATGCCTACTCCTACAAAGGCAAGAGCCAGCAGCAGCTGTGTCCAGACTACCCAGTTTCGCTTTGTAGAAACAACATCGATATAAGGACTCCATAGCGGCTTAAGAGCCCAGGGAAGGTAAAGCAGGCTGGTCCAGAAGGCAAAGGAGGCAATTGATATCCCCATCGTCTTGTATATCAGCCCTGAGGTGATCATTACGATGCTGTATGGGATGCCCTGATAAAAATAAAGTGTAGGGACCCATGTCCATGGTGAGCGGTTTTTGGATTGGTCTGTCATACCGGCTATAGCTTTTTAAATGTGTATCCTTGTTCTTTAAAACGGCTGATCAGCTCGTCGAGCCGCAAATAAAGCCTGTCAGTACGGGCGGGGTCAGTACCCGGATGTATCAGCACAAAAGCCCCGCTGAGCCCCAGTGGGTCATTCTTCTCAAACAGGGTCACCTTTTCCATAAGCTGCTCTGACGACCTGTAGTTCTCCATTCGGGGGGTAGTGTAGTCAGCATTTGTGCCGGTGCCCGGGGTCAGGTTTATAAGCTGAATGCCCAGTGAAGATGTCCATGAGCTGATAACGCTGTTGTACCATTCATACGGCGCAAGAAAATAAGCAGGCTGCTGAATCTTCACTCCCGCCCTGATCATCTCAGCATAATTTGCTTTCAGATCAGTAATAAACTCATCCTTTGTAAGCAGCAGTGAGTCTCTGTTCTCCCATGGCATGTAGAGAAGATGCCCGTCGGAATGAGGCCCTATATAATGCCCCCCTGCAACCAGGCGTTTCACTACCGCACTGAATGATTTGTTACGCAGGAAATTACCTGTAAGAAAGAATGAAGCCTTTATGTTATTTTTATTCAGCACATTAATAATGTGATCAAACCCGTCGCCAAATTCATCCGCCGAGAAGATCAGGCAGATATCCTTTTTGCAGCTCTCCTTCCGGATCAGGGCACCCTGGCTGTCATAGATATTTCCGGCAACAGGGGTTTGTTGTCTTCTCCCTTCCTTCTCCAGGGTTGAGAGATAATAGCTCAGACTGGCAGTGCCATCGAGTGTCGGTTCATTGGTGCTGTAATCTCCTATATCATCATGATAAACCACATTCCCGTTCTGAAACGGCAGATACGGGTCCTCGCGCAATAGAGTGATAAAATCACGTGTTTTAAAAATGCGCTTGTACACCGGTCCGTCTACCAATCCGCCGAATGTCGTCTCCCCAAGGTAAACTCTGACAGCTGAATGCGGATTAAGGGGGTAGTCTCCACCGGCAGGCAGCCCGCAGATCATGGATGTGCCCCATGGGTTACACCCGAAGAGCCAGTCCCTGAGTGATGCTTCCATCTCCATATACTGTCTGTCACCGGTAGCCTCGTAATAAAGCCTGCATTGTGTCAGGGCCGCAGCAACATAGTTATTTGAACACCAGACAAAGGGTATCTTCAGCTGGAATGGGTCGTTAATGTCACGACTGTCAATCATTCTCAGTCCGCGGCGCATGAAAGCCTGGTATTTGGCAGCGAATACAGTGCCTGACGATCCCAGGTTAGCGTGACCGAGGTTTACAAAGGGATAAAACTGGTAATGTCTTGCAGTGTCCTGTTCAATCCACGGCGTCAGGGGCTCGAGGGTGCCCCAGTAATCAGCCTGCACCAGGAAGAGGGAGTCGCCTGTGAGTGCGAACAGCTCCCATGCTGCCAGCTGAAGGTCATCAACATAGTTATCCTCCTCATAAAAGTAAGGAGAGACAGTGCAGGCGGTTTGTGTTGCTCCAGGATCAGTAAGACCAAACTCAAAGGCGTCGCCCGCCCTCGAGGCCAGTTGATCCGCAAACAGAGGATCATACAGGGCAAATGTTCTTGCCCCGAGGGCAAAAGCAGAACTGAATTTTCCCGCCGTGGAAGCCACTCCTTCAGTGCGGTTCTTATACTTTGCCAGCCCCTGGGGTTTCCCGGTAACGAAATAAACAGGTCGGTATGGCCCAAGACCGTAGGAGACTTTGTCCTTATTCGGCAGCCTGAAGCCGCGGTGATCACGGTCGTCAGCCACCTGGTTATACATGACCCCGCTGTCAGGGTTCATTTTCAACAGCCATTCGAGGCCCCACTTTGCTTCATCAAGAATATCCGGCAGATCATTGCTTCCCGGCAGACCGGCAGCATCATAGTCATCCCTGTAAATCTCCGGAGACTTATTCCAGGCAAACAGCATCTGATAGACAGAGTTGGCCGAGGTGGATGAATACCTCAGGTGGTCACTGGCATCGTGCCATCCGCCCACAACATCAATGACCTGGCCTGTCATGGTGGGGTGGTCAACAATGATACCGTCATGCGTATGGCATGAATCTAGAAGAAAAGGGTTATAGCCACATCGCTGCGCCCTGATATATTTTAGTATGTAATCAGCTGTACCGTCATAAACGTCGGCAGCTATGCGGAATGACTCCGAACGCGTTTTTCCTTGAATGATATAGTAACCTCCGGTAGTGTTAAAAGAAGAGAAGTCAAGTCTTGCTGCCGACTTCATACCCCAGTACACTCCGCTATAGCTGACAGCCTTTCCGGTAAATACTACCCTGTCAGTAATAGCATCGCAAACGCTGAAGGATGAGATATCATTTGCAGAC
>DATKUS010000015.1:0-8823 GCA_035530535.1 Bacteroidales bacterium | reverse complement strand
GATATACATGAAGCACGCCGTCTCTGATATATATTTTTGATGTGCGTGAGGCAATCGCCTTTCCGGTGACAGTGCTCCAGATGTTTATTATTGAGGCCTCCCTTAGTTTGGGCCCGATACGGTACTCATGGATCAGGTCATTAAGTACCTCTTTCAGAGAGAGAGTCTTGTTGCGGCGCATGATATCACTTCTTTCCGTTTCTTATCTTCTCTTCAATACCGTTGCGTCCTATGCGATAAAGCCGGAAGTCAACGCCGGTATTGTCCAGAATGCGGTGAATGCGGTCCTGCTGCGTATCAGTGACAAACACCTGGCCGAACTCACCTGAACCTACGAGCCTGATTATCTCCTCAACCCTTTTTTCGTCAAACTTGTCAAAAATATCATCAAGAAGAAGGGCAGGATAAAAGCCGTTCATACGGCTTATATAAGCGAATTTCGCCAGCTTAAGGGCCACCACAAACGATTTCTGCTGTCCCTGTGATGCGGTGGTTCTGGCTGCGTGACTATTTATTTCAAAGACAAGGTCATCTCGGTGAACACCAAGACTGGTGAACTGCAGGTCATGGTCCCTGCCTCTTGAAGCGGAAAGCTGTGCTTCAAAATCAGAGGATCCAAGGTGCGATTTATATCTTATGTTTACCTCTTCGGCACTGCGCGATATTCTTTCATAATATGAAGAAAAGAGAGGCAGCATGTTTTCTGTCAGGCTTCTCCTGGCCTCATAAATTATCCGGGAGGCAGGGATCATCTGTTCGTCATAAATATCCAGCATGCTATCAGAGTCGTATCCCCCTTCTCTCAGGACTTTGTTGCGTTGCAGTAGGGCCTTGTTGTACCTCATCTGGGCTTCCAGGTAAACAGGGTCATACTGGCTGATGATCATATTGAGGAACCGGCGGCGTTCTTCGCTTCCCTCGGTGATCAGGATGCTGTCAGCCGGTGAAACCATGACTACAGGGTACCTGCCCACATGATCCGACAGCCTGGTGTACTCTTTTCCGTTACGTTTGAAGATCTTGGGTTTCTGTTTCTGAAAAGCACAGTAGAGCATATCTTCCTCTCCGTCCTTTTCAAACTCTCCCTTGAGAATGAAAAAATCTTCACCATGCCTTATGCTAAGAGTGTCTGAGTTGTTGAAGAAGCTTTTTGTAAGGGAGAGGTAATGCACAGCATCAAGAATATTAGTCTTTCCCACCCCGTTATTGCCAACAAAACAGTTAAACCGGGGCGAAAAGTCCAGTGAAACTTCTTCATAATTCTTGAAATTTGTGAGTTCTATACGGGTGAGGTGCATATGCCGTCTCTTCAGCAGATAAGTGCACAAAGTTAAGAAAAGTTACGGCTGCGGCAATGATTAAAAAACACCCTCCCATGCTTCCGGGACCAACAACCTCCGGAGTTATCGCATTTTTTCTAGCTTTTATTTTAAAATAAGCAGGGAAATGCTACTTTTGCGAAGTTATTTTTTGACCTGTAATAGTATAATACTGATATGACTAAGAAAAAAGGGACCACCAAAGGGATCGAGAACGTTGAACAGACACTGACGCAAACAGAACAATTTCTGGAAGAAAATTATAAGCCCATGTTGTACGGTCTTATAGCACTTGTAGTACTTGTCGGTCTTTTCTGGCTCGTAAGGCTTTATATGAGCAAACAGGATAAGGAAGCTCAGAACCAGATGTTCATGGCGGAGCAGTATTTTGCACAGGATTCCCTCAGGCTGGCGCTTTATGGCAATGGTAATGATTTGGGTTTCATCGATATAGCTAAAGACTACAAGATAACCAAATCAGGCAAGCTGGCGAATTTCTATACAGGGACATGCTTCATGCATCTTGGTGAATTTGAACAGGCAATTAATTACCTTGAAAAATATTCTCTGAAAGACGAAATACTTGCGCCGGAGGCCAAGGCTCTCATTGGAGATGCCAATGTTGAGCTGGGTGACAGTGAAACGGGCATAAAGTATTATCTGGAGGCATCAGAAATGGCTGACAATTCATTCCATTCTCCCATTTATCTTCTAAAAGCAGGGGAACTCTACGAAACTGATGGCAAATTTGCTGAGGCTCTTAAGCTGTACGAGATGATACAGGACAAGTACCCTGAAAGCAATGAAGGCAGGTCCATTGACAAATACATTGCAAGGGTTAAGCTGCATACCAACTAACTTCAAACATTATGGCAACACGGAATCTTTCAGACTATGATCCGAAGGCAGTTCCTGATGCATCAGAAATGAGATTCGGAATTGTGGTTTCTGACTGGAACAGCGAGATTACCGGTGCACTGCTATCCGGAGCAACCGGGACTCTGGGCAGGCATGGCGTAACACCTGAGAACATTGTGATAAGACATGTTCCCGGCACCTTTGAACTAACACTGGGAGGACAGTGGCTGGCAGAGTATGATGACCTTGACGGGGTTATCTGTCTTGGCTGTGTCATCCAGGGTGAAACACCCCACTTTAACTACATTTGCCAGGGGGTAACACAGGGTATTACCCAACTGAACCTCGACTACAATATCCCCTTTATCTTCGGCATCCTAACAACACTAACCCGTGAACAGGCTCTCGAAAGAGCCGGAGGCATACACGGAAACAAAGGTGAGGAGGCTGCCGTAACTGTCATCCGCATGGCCGCCCTGCAGCTTGACATGGAGGAGTAATAATCCGCATCTTCTATAGAATCTTTTACTGTCATTTACCGTCCGTTGAAAATCAACGGCGACAGAGTCTTATGTAAGGACAATAGGTGCACCGCCGGTCAAATTCAGTCATTATAAACGGCTCCTTCTCTGAAAATATCCTGTCAAGGGTTGAGGACAGACCAGAATTGAAATGCTCCATTACCTCATTCCATCGGTTCATATCCGGTGCAGAAGTGCCGAACTCGGTGAGGTATGATGAGGGATTAAACTCCGGCGAAGAGATCTGCTGTACCCAGTAGATTGCCGGATTAATGACAGTTCCGGGGTAAGAGCCTGAGAGTACACTGCAATAGAGTAATGTCTGGAGCACGGCATCGCTTCGTTTTTCCCTTTCATCATCAAACAGGTCATCAACAGAAATGACTTCATTTTTAGGAGTGCCTGTCTTGTAATCGACGACCCTCATTACACCATCTGAAATATCAACCCGGTCAATGACTCCTCCGAGCTGTATCTTTACCCCGGTTGAAGCGATATTAAGGTTGAAAAGACGGGCGAATCTGTTCTCAAGGTTCATGAATTTGAGGTTTCCGCAATTGATGTCGAACCTGAGCACATCATTTATATAGCGTTCCAGTACATCGAGAATTATAACACCCTGGCCCTCAAGTATTGCCTCCTCTGACCATTTCATCTCATCCGAGGCAGCCTCCCTGATGGTCTTTTGTATAAGCTCATGATTTGATGAAATCGACTTTAATTTTTCCTTCGGGTTCTCTTCACCCAGTAATGGTTGATAAAGTCGCTTCATCACATCGTGCAGTATGTTCCCAAACCTCCGCTGATCAATATCCCTGTCAAGTTTCTCCTCCTCGGGTATTTCGCATACATATCTGTAATAGAACTTCATGCGGCAGTTAAGCCATGTATTTACAGCACTGGGAGAGAGATATTTATCCACTCCTTCCCTGAATGCATATTTGTCAAGGAGCAGTTGTGTATGACCCGTATCCCTGGCCAGCGTTTCAGGAATTATCCTGCTTCGTCCGACAGTAATATGCATTGTCCTGAATTCAGGATTATACGAGGCGTCATATTTCATTTGTATAAGGTAACGGCTCATCTCCCCCGTATTTAATCCCTGTGCAGTGGAATTATAAAGGAACCATCCATGTTCAGGCTTTCTAAGTAACCTGAAAAAGTGATAAGAATAAATGGATTCGTGCTCGTTAATTGTTGGAAGGCCGAAAGCTCTCCTGATATTATAAGGTATAAAAGTGTTATCATAGCTCTGATGAGGAAAAATGCCTTCATTCATGGAAAGGAAAATGACTTTCCGGAACTCAAGAGCCCTTGTTTCAAGTACTCCCATCACCTGGATACCCTTTAAGGGTTCTCCTGAAAAAGGTACTATCAGTCGTTTAAATACCCTGTCAATCAGTCTTATACAGGTATCTATCTTTAATTCAAGAAAATAATCACCGATAAGGTTCCCCAGTTTCCGGGTCTCAGCAAGCGCCAGTCTTATATACTCGCGGTCAATGCTCATTTCATGTTTTGACACTGGAGCATTGTATGTTCCGGACTCAAGTTTACTGAGAATGCCGGTCAGGTAGCCGGGAAAGTCAGCCCCACTGTCAGGGATCATAAAAAGTTCCGCTGTGGAAAGCTTCACCGCAAGGAATTCGGTGTCAACCCTGATCATGTTGCCGGTTATCATTTCAGCAATGACTTTTTCCTGCTCCCCATCTGAGAGAAGTCTGAAATACTGGTGCCGCAGGACAGAGAGAACATCGTCAGTCCTGAATGATGTTTTTGTTCCGGTTCTTCTGGCTGAGCGCGAAAGGATGAACAACTGCCTGATAAAAGAATAGAGCGGCGTAAATCTGAACGGATGTCCCATTGTCACATTAACGTCACCGATCTCAGCAGGCAGAGATGTAAGAACAGGTATTAACAGCTTTTCATCGGCAAGAATAACGGCAGTATCTGTCAGGTCATCTTTTTCATCTATTCCCGCTTCCCTGATAATATCCGGCAGCATCTTGGCCTGAGCCGTATCAGAAGGAGTATCGGTAATAACCCATCTGTTGATGTTTACATTAGCGGGCCGGTACCCCGGGCTCTGAAGCTCATTTCCGAATGCCCTGATATTCTCACTGATGAATAATGAGGCCTTATGGTCAGGGTCATCCATAAACTGATGATCATCATCCCAATAGAAATGAGCCTGTTTTTTTGATCTGAGGTATTTAAAGAGACGCTTCTCGCATTCGTTCAGGGCATTCAGTCCTGCAATATGCCAGGTGAAGCCCTCAGGCACATTCAGGGTAGTACTCTCAGCCCTTGATGCCACATCGCGGCACAGCATGCCGTCACCGCCGTAACCCTTGCTGACAAGGACACCACTGAAGCTTGTATAGAGCGGGCCGAGCATCATCCATACCGACTGAAACCTGCTCCTGGCCTGACTTCCTGATGACTGGGGATTAAAGGAGATCCAGAATTTTCTGATTATTTCTATCTGCTCATCAGAGAGTCCTCCGAATTTATCATCTATCTCCTTAAGGTCAGAAATATTGCTGTAGAGCTTTTCAGCATCAGCCAGGTAAAGGTCAATATCATTGAAATCAGAGATGATCACCTCTCCCCATGACCAGAAGTCGTCAAACGGCATGGGTTCCGTGACAAGCTTTATATAAACCTTGTAAAGTTCAAAGATGAGGGTCTCAGTGCCGGCAGGTTTAAGATCGGTGAATGAATGGAACAGCTCAGTGACTGTCACCATTTGTGGTGCCCACTGAGGCCTGCTGCTGAGTCTTCCCAGATACCTTGACAGGTAAAGGCCAGCGCGGCGGCTGGGAAGCACCACAATCTGCCTCTCCATCTCACCATGATGGTTGTCATAAAGCTTTTTCGCCACTTTCTCAAGGAAGTCCACCGTCGTAATTATTTAGTTTTATACAGTCTTCCCTGCCAGGTACCGAGGGTTTCCAGTTGTTTTTCAAAAAGTATGAAGATCTCATTGCTGCGCAGGTGCCAGTTACGGGGATCGGCCAGCATGCGGGAAGGCGCCTCCCCGCTTATGCGCTCAATCATTATTGAAGGATTCAGTCTTTCAGCAAATGCCACCGCAAGGTCGATATACTCTTCAAGGGTATAAAGGTCAAAACGCTCAGGATGAGTAGTGTATTCCTTTGCCAGTACTGTTCCCCTGATCAGCTGAAGCTGGTGTATCTTAACCGAGTTAAGGGGCAGTTCAGAGACAACCGAGGCGCTGGCAATTATCTGATCGCGACTCTCCCCCGGAAGGCCGAAAATAAGGTGGCCGCCCGTTGGGATACCGCGAGAGGCAGTTCCTGTTACTGCACTGACAGATGCGGCAAAATCATGACCGCGGTTTATACTTTTCAGGGTCTCATCATATACCGATTCAATACCGTACTCAACAATGATGATATGACTGCGGTTCATCTCAGCCAGGTAGTCGAGTAGTGTGTCATTGACACAGTCGGGGCGGGTGCCTATCACAAGTCCAACGACAGAAGGATGGGCAAGGGCTTCACCATACAGCATTTTCAGCCGGTCAATGCCTGCATAGGTATTGGAATATGCCTGGAAATAGGCAAGGTATGTGTCTGCCCTGCGGTAGCGGCGCTGGTGAAAGGCTATGCCCTGATCAAGTTGTTGTGTCACGCTCCTGTCAGGGGTGCAATAGGCAGGACTGAAGGCGTCGTTACTGCAGTAGGTGCATCCGCCTGTGCCCTTTGTACCGTCGCGGTTAGGACATGTGAAACCGGCATCAAGGCTCACTTTCTGTACTCTTTTCCCGGCAAGGGCGGTGAACCATGATGAGTAGGCATTGAACCTGCGGCTGTTTCCCCACGGGTATGGTTTCGCTTCGTTCATGCTTCCCTGACTATATCTTTCTCAACATACCACAGATATGACCTTACGCCGGTGTATCCCATCTCCTCAAGCAGCTGGCGGTAGCCGGCGGCCTGTCGTATGTGGTCATCTGACGGTTCTCCGAATTTAAAATCGAGGACAGAAAGGTCACCGTTCTTCATCATCACCCTGTCAGGGCGGCGGGCGGCGCCCGTGGGTAATATGATGGTCGCCTCGGTGCGCACGGCGGAAGAGCCGTCAAACCACTCTCCCACCTTCCCGGATGTCAGCAGGAGTCTCACTTTCTCAGACAGTTGGTCACGCTGAGCGTTATTTACCAGCCCCCTGTCGCACACATGTTCCACTGCTTTGGTGATGTCATCAAGGGTTGTCACCCTGCTCAGCAGTTCATGCATCATGATGCCGTAGGCTCTTCCGCCGGGCTCATCAAGCTTTATCTCATCCAGCGGTAGGGCGCCGCCCGTCCGCAGACGCATGGTACCCCTACGCTCTGAGACAGGGTAACGGTCCATGGTTATCACATCTTTTTCAGACTTATCCTCAGGCATTGGAAGCTCACCCAGAGTCAGGGACCTAATATTCCCTGATTCCTTCCATGCGGCATCACCTATCCCGTCGTGCAGTGCGTTGACAAGAAGACTTTCGGTGTTGCCGGAGATATTTGCACTCTTTTTATCTTCGGGAGCCATAATGAAAAGAGCATCAACAGGCCTGGTGAAGGCAACATAAAGCATGTTTATGCCGTCAAGCCATTCTGAAGCTTTTTCCAGTGCTGCCTCCTTTGCAAAATAAGTATTCTCAAGCTGTGCTGTCAGTTCAGGCAGTACCACCGGCATCGGGGCAAACTGCTCAGGGACATTCCTGACCCACAGCAGCGGTCTTGAAAAACCGTGGCGGGAGAACTCCCATGAGGCAAACGGGATTATTACCACGCTGCTCTGTAATCCCTTGGCCTTGTGGATGGTCATTACCCTTATCGCTTCCTGCCTGTCAGACTGGGCAACAGTCTTTTTGTATCCTTCCGTTTCCCACCATGCTACAAAGGATGATATATCGGAGCTGTAGCGCGATGAATACCAGAGCACTACATCCTGGAATGAGTTAATGAATGCAACATTCTCTTTACCATGCCCTTTTTCCTGACCTTGACCTTTTCCTTGACCTTTTCCTTGGTCTTGATCTTGACCCTGACCCTGACCCTGATCTTGACCTTTTCCTTGACCTTTTCCTTGGTCTTTTCCTTGGTCTTGACCTTGACCTTGACCTTTTCCTTGATCTTGACCTTGACCTTGACCCTGCCCATTGCTGTTCCCCAGTCCAAAAAGCTGGATCATTTTCTCTGCAGCGGTAAACAGGGAGGAATTGCGTATCTCATTGAGGCTCTCCTCCCATCCGTCAGGAAGTATTCCTGCAGGTATCTCTGCCCTGGTATCAGCAGAATAAACTGAAGATTCATCTGCCCCTGTGGCAAGTGCAAAAGACCTGACCATGAGGCTCCTGTTCACCCTGCTGCCGGGATCAACCAGGTAGCGCAGACAGGAGAGCAGAAGGCTGACGGCGGGATTTCTTTCCAGAAACAGAGATTCACCTGAGGTGACCTCAAAATTATACTTTGCGAGTTTTTCAGCACTGCATGCCGAGCTGTGTTCAAGGATGGAATTTATGATTTTCTTGCCTTCCTCATTCGTCCTGCACAGGAACATTATGTCATTCGCCTTGTATCCCTTGTCCTGCAGTTCTTCGATAAGCCCGGGGAGGTCAAGGAGGACGCTTTCTTTCCATTGCTCTTCACCCTTCCTGGGGTACAGGGCAACCCTGACAAGACCTCCTGGTTTATCAGTAGTACCCTTTTGTTCTGAGCCTGTATATACGGAGCTGATATTCAGGTTTTCAAATGACAGCTTTGAATCGCACAGTGCCGGAATACTCTGAGGCCTGAAAATGTGGTTGTTAAAGCTTATTATATTGGCGCGGCTCCTGTAATTAACGTTGAGGGGCATGGTTTTGACGGCTTCATCGCCAAAGATCCTGTTTACTTCGGAGTGCAGTATCCGCCAGTCGCTGTTGCGCCACCGGTAGATGGACTGCTTTATATCTCCAACAACAAGATTGTCCATACCGCGCGACAGTGTCTCATTTATCAGCGGCATGAAATTCTGCCACTGTATCTGTGAAGTATCCTGAAACTCATCAATGATAAAATGGTCATAAGTGGTGCCGATCTTCTCATAAATGAAGGGGGCATCATCATCAGC
>DATKUS010000014.1:0-7433 GCA_035530535.1 Bacteroidales bacterium | reverse complement strand
GTTTAAGATAATACCTATAGAATGAGAAATGAACCTGTCATTTTTCTTATCAGTCACATTAAGGTCTCTTACATCTCCGTTTGTCATATTATAGAGTATCTGGTACTGTAAAGCCATTTGGGGCAAAACGTTAAACCTTATGCCGCCTCCAATAGGTATAAAAGCATCCCAGTCGTCTACCCTGGTCCTTGTCTTTGTTTTTTCAGCAGCAAAGCTTACGAAACCAAAACCGGCAGTAAGGAATGGGGCTATAAAAGCATCCTCCTTAATTAAATAGCCGTTATTAAGCTTGTATTTGACAATCAATGCCGCATCTGTTTTTTTGGCGAAAAAGTTTACGGTTGAACTTTCCCAGAAACCGTAAGAGCCGAACTCGGCCTGTAAGCTTAGATCAATTGAGGGATTCAGATAATGGCTAACTGCCACACCGACATGCCCGTAAACGAACGGGTCAAAGTCCATGGATCCGTTTCCCAGTTCACCTTGATAATCAGTTTTTTAATTTATCTGTCCGAATGGGCAGAATAGCGGTTGCATAACATATTTCCTATTTTTGAATATATATTATTTTTACTGTTAACCAGAATACCCGAAGAGACCATGAGAAGAATTGCCTTATTATGCCTGATACTGCTGTTTGGACAGCAGGCACTCCCTCAGGTGCAAAGAGCGCTGACCATTGACGATCTGACCAGATGGAACAGGATAACCGAGAAAGCCGTATCCGATGACGGCTCCCTGACAGCATTTAAAACAGAGCCCTGGACTGGCGATCCGGTTGTGACATTATATGACAAAGATGCAAAGCTGAAAGCATCATTTAACTGCGCCACGGGGATAAAACTGACGGCTGACTCACGTTTCCTGATCTTCACCATTAAGCCGAAGGAAGCTAACGTCACCGAGCTGAAACTCAAGAAAACGAAGAAAGAGGATATGCCCCTTGATATGCTTGGCATCTATGATGTCACAAAAGGGGTAACCGATACGGTAACAAGGCTGAAATCTTACAAAGTACCATCAAAATGGTCGGGGTGGATTTCCTTTCAGACAGAACCGGTAAAGGAAAAGGCAGCCCCGAAAGGAGAATCCCCCGTTAAAGAGAGCAGTGAGGCCAAAATGGAAAATCCGGAAGCTAAGAAAGAGAACGGAAAAAAGCCAAAAACAGAGTCTGCAGACAATGGGTACGCCCTCTTAATCAGAAATTTGAATACAGGAGCGACTGACACCGTAAAGTTCGTAACGGAATACATGTTTGTCACTGAAGCCGAGATGCTGATGTGCGCCACTACGGGAGACGATAAGACTCTTGAACCCGGGGTTCTGATGATTGATCTTAAAAAGGGAACGAGAACCGCTTTATATACAGGGAAGGCCAAATTCAAGCAGCTTGCAGCTGATAAAACCGGAGAAAGGGCTGCCTTCATTGCAACTTCTGATGAGAAAGACAAAGCAGGGAACACATATTCGCTTTATTGCCGGACAGGCAAAGGTGCGGCAGTCGTGGCAGCAGCACCGGGCAGTGCAGGCATCCCCGAGGGATGGATCATAAATGAAAATGCACGACTTACCTTCGGGGAGAAAAGCAGGAGACTTTTCTTTGGCACTTCACCCGCTTATAAACTGAAAGACACTACCATTCTTGATGAAGATCGCCCCAATGTGGATGTTTGGCATTATGCTGAAGGCAAGCTTCATACAGCCCAGGTGATTGCCAAATCGCGCGATTCAAAGAAGACCTATATGGCAGTTTATCACACCGACCTGAACAAGGTATTACAGCTTGCAACTTCTGAGATGCCTGAAGTACAGCTCATTGACAAGGGTGATGCTCCTAAGCTGCTTGCTTCCTCATACCTGCCTTACGAACTTGAGTCAATGTGGGAGGGGAACCAGCATTATGACATATGGCTGGTTGACGCAATCACTGGCACAACGCAGAAGCTGAAAGAGAACCTAAATGCTCGGATGCGCGTCTCGCCTGCCGGCAAGTACCTTTACTGGTATCAAAGCTCTGACAGTTCATGGTATAGCTATGACATTGCCGGAGATCGGGAATACAGGCTGACTACCCCGGAAACGCTGCCCTGTTATAATGAACTCAATGATGTTCCTGATCTTCCTGATTTATACCAGCCGGCAGGGTGGCTTAAAGACGACAAAGCCTTTCTTATCTCTGACAGATATGATATCTGGTCACTTGATCCCATGGCAGGCAGGGCACCGGTTAATGTTACCGGAAACGGCAGAAGCAGCAAAGTAACATACCGTCTGATCGATTTTGATCCGGAGAATGATTATATCGATCCCGCGGTGAAGCAGTATCTGCTTGGATTGAACGGGATAACCAAGGGTAGCGCTTATTATTCCCTGGACCTGAAAAAGAAAGATTTTCCGATTCAGTTGAAAGGAGGCAATTTCAACCTGGGAATGCCTGCAAAGGCGCTTAAATCGGATGTAATCATTTATACGAAGGAGGACTTCGGCATTTTCCCCGATTATATTTTTTCTGACCTCTCATTTAAAGGTGAAAAGAGGCTTACCAGTGCCAATCCCCAGCAGAAGGAATTTCTCTGGGGAACAGCTGAAAAGGTTAAGTGGATCTCTCTTGACGGATGGGAAGTTGAAGGGCTGTTATACAAACCGGCCAATTTTGACCCGGCCAAAAAGTACCCTATGATTGTAAACTTCTACGAGAAGAGCTCGACGGAGCTTTACAGGCACAGGATACCTGAGGCTGGAAGGTCAACCATTGATTATCATTATTATACAAGTAACGGCTACCTCGTTTTCAATCCCGATATTTATTATACCGACGGTTATCCCGGCCAGAGTTGCTATAACTGTGTGATGCCGGGCATTATGTCTCTGATTGAACAGGGATTTGTTGATGAAAAGCGGATAGGGGCACAGGGTCACAGCTGGGGTGGATACCAGGTAGCTTACCTGGCTACCAGGACAAGTCTCTTTGCTGCCATTGAGTCGGGTGCGCCGGTTGTGAACATGTACAGCGCTTACGGAGGAATAAGATGGGAGTCGGGGGCCAACCGCTCAATGCAGTATGAACATCAGCAGAGCCGTATTGGGGCAACAATATGGGAGGCGCCGCAGCGTTACTGGGAGAACTCACCGCTGTTTTCCATTGACAAGGTCACCACGCCCATCCTCATCATGTCTAATGATGCCGACGGAGCAGTGCCGTGGTACCAGGGAATTGAATACTTCATCGCAATGCGGCGCCTTGGCAAGCCTGCATGGCTCCTGAATTACAACGGGGAGCCTCACTGGCCGCTGAAAGTGCCCAACAAGGTCGATTTTCAAAAACGGATGTCGCAGTTCTTCAATCACTACCTGAAGGGAGAACCGATGCCGCAATGGATGAAAGAGGGCGTTTCCGCCACTGAGAAAGATTTTACATTAGGGTATTAAAAAGCCTGTTTTTATCATACGCGTAGGGACGCAGCATGCTGCGTCCCTTTTTGTTTGGAGAAATTAAGAATCTGCAAATGAAAATATGCAATTTGTAATCAAATGATATACAATTATATAGAAAGCATTGTTGTAGTAATGTATAGGTCATTATAATACATTTTTTTCAATGTGAGAAAGTCAAACAGCATTACCATACCTTGATTATGCAGGATCATATTCGTAAATTGTTAAAAATATCCCCTGACCATGAAAGAAATCATATCTCTTTTATTCATAATTGCCCTTTATCTGCAGCCAATTGCAGGGCAGGTGGAGGTAAAGGGGACAGTGGTTGATGATCAGAATATCTCGTTACCTGGTGTCTTTGTGCTGGTAAAGAACACGTTCAAAGGGACAATGACTGACGTTGACGGAACTTACAGCATAAGCGCAGCGCCTTCAGACACCCTCGTTTTTTCGATGGTGGGAATGACCAGTCAAAGTTTCGGTGTTGGCAACCGGACAGTAATAGATGTAAAGCTTCTCACCGAAACAACCCTGATGGACGAGGTTGTGGTTATAGGTTATGGAACGCAGCGTGCCAAAGACCTTACGGCACCTATAGTCACCGTAAAGGGGGAGGAGCTGACGAGGCAGGTGACGTCAAACGCAATGCAGGCAATGCAGGGGAAGGTCGCCGGAGTTCAGATAATAAGCAGCGGTATCCCTGGCAGCGGACCGTCAGTAAAGATAAGGGGAGTTGGGTCAATAGGCGATTTCGCCAAACCTCTTTATGTTGTTGACGGTGTTTTTGTTGACAACATTGACTTTCTGGGATCCGGTGATATTGAGGATCTGACAGTCCTCAAGGATGCATCAGCCTCTGCCATATACGGTGTACGTGCTGCCAACGGCGTTATACTTATAACCACCAAGAGAGGCACCACCGGTAAGCCGACGGTGAGTTATGACGGCTATTTCGGAATGCAGATCCCGGTCAATATAATGAAGATGGCCACCAGAGATCAGTATGTTGAACTCCTCAATGAAGCCAATGCAGAGTCAATCGGATACGTACCGAAGAACCCTGACAACTACCCCGCCAGCACAGACTGGTACCAGGAACTGGTAAGGACCGCTCCCATGACCGGGCACAGCATTGACATCTCAGGGATGACCGAGAAGACATCATACTCTTTCGGTGGCAGTTATCTCTTCCAGGAAGGGATAATGGATACCAAAAACGACTTCGGGAGGTTCAATATAAGGGGTAGACTCGACCAGAATGTAAATAAATACATGAAAATAGGGTTGAATAATATAGTTTCAAGGTATAACAAGTTCAATCCCAATGAGGGTGCTTTTTTCGGTGCCTATGTGAACCCTCCCGTATATCCTGTCTATGACCCGGAAAACACTGAAGCATATCCAGTTCGATTTGGTTCCCCTCAGAAATACGGATTCGGGAATCAGTACGGCAATCCTGTTGCAGCCGCATACTATTCTGATAATTTTGAAAAGGGAAATAAGCTTGTCTTCAGCGGGTATGCTGAGTTTTACCCAATAGAGAATAAGCTTACTTACAAGATAGCATACAATCAGGATCTGAGCAACTGGACCAGTCGCGGCTATACTCCGGCCTTCAATGTCGGCGGATCACAGGGAGTCAGGAAATCGAGCCTGACAAAGACATTCGGCAATTCCTCAAAACAGATCATTGACAACCTGATAACATACAAAGATTTGTCAGGTGATGTCACCTATTCCATCATGGTAGGGCAGAGTACCCGTGTTGAGAAGTGGGAGACCCTTAGCGGTTCAGCGCTTGATGTCCCCGGGCTTGACGAACAGTCAAAGTACCTAGTGCTTGGCTCATTCAGGGACCGCAATGCATATGACGGCGCGGGCCGTTACAATGGGATATCATTCTTTACAAGAGGAACTTTTAATATAAGTGACAAGTACCTCGGCACAATTACTTTCAGGGCTGATGCCAGTTCGAAGTACCAGAAAAAGTGGGGTTACTTCCCATCAATAGGTTTCGGATGGAATCTTACACAAGAAGATTTCATGGATAATCAAAACCTCTTTAGCTATCTTAAAGTGAGAGCAAGCTGGGGTCTTCTGGGCAATGATAATGTACCCGCCAACTCCGCGGTCATACTAGGACAGTCGGGGGCCGGCGCCTCAGGCATCTTTGGAGACAACCTGGTTGACGGCATCGGAGCACAGACGGTTGTTCAGAACTATCTTCGCTGGGAGGTGGTGAACGAGTTTGATTTTGGCTTTGACTTTACAGCTTCAAACAATAAGCTCTCGGGAGACCTGGACTTCTATCACCGGACAACCAATAATGTCGTCTTTTTCGCCCCGATAGCCACTGGCGGTGGTGTAGCCGACCTGCTTGGCAATAACGGCAGCGTTGTGAATGCCGGGGCTGAACTCAGCCTCAACTGGACGGAACAATTTGACAATGGACTGAAAATGACGGTAGGATTTAATGCTACCACGATCATTAACAGGGTCACAAAACTTGAAGGCCGCGACTATATTCCAAGCGGATATGTGAGGGGCAATTATTCCACCCGTACAGCGGTAGGGCACCCCATCGGATCGTTCTATGGCTATGAAATTACAGGCGTTTATGCCAGCCAGAGTGAGGCATTTCTTGACCCTGTTGACCAGATTATTAAGGACAAGGGGTTCTTCCGCTACAAAGACCAGAACGGCGATAACATAATCAATAACGATGATAAGGTTTACCTGGGAAGTCCTATCCCCTGGCTGATCACCGGACTGGATTTCGGGTTCAATTACAAAAAGTTTGATATCAACATATCTCTTCTCGGGCAGATAGGCAACAAGATCCTGAATGCCAAAAGAATGAACAGGGATGTGTTCTCAGATGGAAATTATGACCAGGATTTCTATGAAAACCGCTGGACTTCTGATAATCCTTCTGACAAATACCCCTCAGCTGCCGCATACAGTTTTTCGTTCATACAGCAGGCAAATGACTTTTTTGTCGAGGATGGCTCCTTCGTCCGTATCCAGAATATCACAATCGGGTACAACACTGACAGGATAAGGTTCATACCCAATCTCAGGATCTATGCCTCAGCACAGCGGCCCTATACCTTCTTCACCTATAAGGGATTCACAACCGAGATAGGAGGCAATCCCATCAGTACCGGGATAGATAATTCCGTCTACCCTTTGCAGGCAGTATATACTGTTGGATTTAAGGCTAACTTCTAATGCTAAACCGCAGAGCTATGAAAAGATTATATACAATTCTCATAATTACCGGCATTCTGGCATTTGTCAGTTGCGAGGATTTTCTTGAAATCAGGCCGGAAGGTACTTTGCCCACACCGGGAACAGATTATTCGAAGATTGATAATGTCTTCCTCTCTGCAAGTGCTTCTTATGCCAAACTCAGAAACTATGGCGCGCATGTGTTCCCTTATATCGGCGCTTTCGAAATAGCATCAGACAATGCTGATAAGGGGAGCTCGCCGGAAGATAACCCTACCATGCTCGAGCTTGATAACCTTGCATACCAGCCTGGCAACGGACTTGTAAATGACCTCTGGATATCCTATTTTGATATTGTCAGCGGCGCCAATTACTCAATACATCAGATGCCACTTTTCGAAGAGGCATTGATCAACAGTTCTGACAAGTTATATGCACATCAGGTTCAGGGAGAGGTAAAAACAATCAGGGCTTATGCCTATTTCAACCTCACCCGTCTCTTCGGGAGAGTTCCCATCATTGACACCGTCCTTACCGCTGACCAACTGGCGGCGGT
Organism: Bacteroidales bacterium; assembly: GCA_035530535.1. Taxonomy (GTDB): domain Bacteria; phylum Bacteroidota; class Bacteroidia; order Bacteroidales; family VadinHA17; genus SR-FBR-E99. The sequence goes on along the minus strand of DATKUS010000014.1, from coordinate 208 downwards.
ACCACAGGCTGCCACGACACAGTTGTATGATTTCATTGAGAAGGATCTCAAGGAGGCCATCGAGGTTCTCCCGGCAGGATATACAAAAGACTGGGCCGGCAGGATCAACAGGTACACAGCCATGGCCATCAAAGCAAGGGTACACATGTACCAGGCAGAATGGGATTCGGTGGCATCCCTGACAGACAGGATCATAGCATCGGGCCGT
>DATKUS010000013.1:0-4157 GCA_035530535.1 Bacteroidales bacterium | reverse complement strand
TTGCCTGTGTGGCCACATTAACTTACGGCAAGAAAGTTGCAGAAGGAGCTACAAATTCTCCTCTTGGAAAGTACTCCATCGAGCTACTCGAAAAGCCTTTGATGATCACTGGTGAGGAAATGAAATGTTTTCTGATCACTTATGAGAACTCCCCCATGGTTGTTAAGGTTATTGTAGACAAGGAAAAGAGATGCAAGAACTATCTTGCTATTTCTGACGGTTTGTCTGTAATGTACACCTGTAATGGTGAGTATTTCGGGGTTAATAAGGTTGGCAAAAAGTACATCACTGCAGGTTATTTTACCGACGATAATGCACTTGACAGAGAGGATTATTTCCACCAGAAGCTCCTTGTATGGGGTGCCACAAATGAGATTGATGCAGCAAGGCTTATAGCAGCCTACTACCCAGCGCTTATTAAAGGATAGGCCTGGAAAAGATTTTTTCCCTTCCTTAGATAGGCCGTCCGGCCTTCTACGATCAGGTTTTAGTTGCACTGAAGATACCCCCCAAGGGTATCTTCTTCTTTTTGTGGCATGTACAGGCATAATTCGGGTTTACTGACAATTATCACATATATCTTTGGGGGTTTGACATATCTTTGGTACACTATGAAAAAGAAGATTAGGTTCAGCCTGGTTTACCGCGACATGTGGCAGTCTACAGGTAAGTATCAGCCACGTGTTGATCAGTTAAAAGCTGTTGCACCCCACATAATAGAGATGGGTTGTTTTGACCGGATAGAGACAAACGGAGGAGCCTTTGAACAGGTGCAGCTTATTTACGGGGAGAACCCTAATGAAGCGGTAAGGGAGTGGACAGCTCCGTTCAACAGGGCTGGTATTCAGACACATATGCTTGAGCGTGCCCTTAACGGTATAAGGATGTACCCGGTACCTGCCGATGTCAGGCGCCTGATGTACCGTGTGAAAAAGGCCCAGGGTGTTGATATATCACGTTCATTTTGCGGCCTGAATGACCCCCGAAACCTGGAGCTGTCTGTAAAATATGCCCACGAGGCTGGAATGATATCACAGGCAGCACTTTCAATAACATATTCACCGGTGCATACCGTCGACTATTATATGGCTGTGGTTGACAAAGTCATTGAATTCGGGGCTGACGAGATATGTCTCAAGGATATGGCAGGTGTTGGAAGACCGGCAATGCTCGGCGAACTGGTAAAAAGAATAAAGAAAAAATACCCGGAAATCAAGGTGCAGTATCACGGCCACAGCGGACCCGGTATGTCTGTCGCTTCCATGCTGGAGGTGGCACGAGCGGGAGCTGACTACCTTGACGTTGCTATGGAGCCTCTGAGCTGGGGAATGGTTCATCCTGACGTCATCGCCATTCAGGCAATAATGAAGGATGCCGGGTTTGATGTCCCGGAAATTAATATGGACGCCTATATGAAGGTTCGTTCTCTGACACAGGAATTTATTGATGACTTTCTTGGTTACTTCATTGATAACCGTAACAAACAGATGACCTCCCTGCTCATCGGATCAGGACTTCCGGGCGGAATGATGGGAAGCATGATGGCTGACCTCAAGGGAGTCCACCAGGGCATCAATGCAGCCCTGAAAAGTAAGAATAAGTCTGAACTGTCAGAAGATGAGCTTGTTGTGGAACTCTTCAGAGAGGTGGAACATATTTGGCCCATGATGGGATATCCTCCCCTCGTGACCCCTTTCAGTCAGTATGTCAAGAATGTGGCACTGATGAATATCGTCTCCATTGTCAACGGAAAAGAGAGATTCTCATTGATTGATCCGAATACGTGGGATATGCTTCTCGGCAGGGCAGGCAAACTACCGGGCCCACTGACACCCGAGCTGGTTGAACTGGCAAAGAGGGAAGGAAAAGAGTTTTATGAAGGCACACCACAGGACAACTATCCTGACGCCCTGGATACTTACCGCAGGGAGATGGTCGAAAACAAATGGAGTACGGGAAAGGATGATGAGGAGTTGTTTGAGCTGGCCATGCACGACCGGCAATACCGTGACTATAAGTCAGGTGCTGCAAAGACAAGGTTCCTGAAAGAGGTGGATGACAGGAAAACAGAGATCGCAAAAGCATCATCCGGAAGAGTGTCTAAGGAGAAGCTTCTTCTGTCCCCGGAATCAGGTGTGGTGTTTCTGTATTCCGGAACAACATACACATATACCGGAGATGATGAGATAATCTCCGGGGGAGTGAATGTAACAAAGGGAGAAATCCTCTTCTACATTATGATCAACAAAACCTACATGGAAGTTGTCTCTGACCGTGACGGGAAGGTAAGAAAAATGATGGTCAAGCGGGGCGAAAAAGTCAGTAAGGGGGATCCGGTAATAGAGTTTGAGTAAAAGAGTTAATAAATGTGAAATAGTGCAGTCCTATGCTCCTGTTCTTTGCACTCAAGCAATAAATTGATATTTTTATATTCCTGAAAACAATAAATTAAATCCTGTGAAACCTCCACATATTACCATTCGCAAACTCAATTGTATAATAATGAGGCGCATGGAGGTTCCATCATACCTTCAAAATCAAAATTATATTATGATGAAAAAACTGTTATTCATGATGATGTTAGTCGCCCTTGTGGCTGGCTCCTGTAAAAAGGAAGTATGTGAGAACCCCATTTTCTGTGAGTGGAAGACACCTTTTGGTGTGCCCCCGTTTGATCAGATAAAGCTTGAACACTTCAAACCGGCTTTCCTGAAAGGCATGGAGGAGGAACTTGCAGATGTTGATGCCATAATAAATAATACTGAAGAACCGACCTTTGAAAATACTATCGGGGCAATGCAGTTCACCGGTGAACTGCTGGAAAAGGCACAGAGGTCATTCGGTCCTCTGAGCTCTGCCAACACTAATGACTCAATACAGGCCCTTTCAAGGGAGATGTCTCCCCTGTTTTCAAAGCACAGGGATAATATTTCCCTGAATGAAAAGCTATTTGAAAGAGTAAAGTCCGTATATGAAAACAGGGAAAAGTTTAATCTGACACCTGAGGAGAGCAAACTTCTTGAAGACACCTACCTGGGATTTATCCGTAACGGTATCGGCCTTGATGCAGAGGGTAAGGACAAGCTTCGCAAGCTGAACGAAGAGCTGTCACTTCTCTCGGTAAAATTCGGGGAGAACCTGCTGGCCGAAACCAATAGCTTCACAATGGTTATTGATGATGAGAAAGACCTTGCAGGTCTTCCTGATGGCGTCAGGACTCAGGCTGCCGCTGCTGCAAAGGCAAAAGGCATGGAAGGGAAATGGCTCTTCACGCTTCAGGCTCCAAGCTATTTTCCCTTTATGACCTATGCTGACGACAGGGCTCTCAGGGAAAAGATGTTCGGAGGCTATATGATGCGCGGCAATAACGGCAATGACAGGGATAACAATGAGATAGTCGCAAAAATTGTGGAGCTGAGGGTTGAAAAGGCAAACCTTCTGGGATATAAGAGTCACGCTGACTTTGTTCTTGAACGTAACATGTCAAAGGAGCCTGAAAATGTGCTCAGCTTCCTCGGTCAGATATGGGATGCAGCTCTTCCTGTAGCAAAGGCAGAGGCCAAAGCACAGCAGGAAATGATAAACAGGGAAGGTGGCAACTTTAAGCTTGAGCCCTGGGACTGGTTCTACTATACCGAAAAGATCCGCAAGGAAAGATATAACATTAGCGAAGAGGAAGTCAGGCCTTACTTCGCTGTCAGCAACGTCACAGACGGCATGTTCTATGTAGCCAACAGGCTCTACGGTCTCGAGTTTGCTGAGCGGACTGATATTCCAAAGTACCATCCTGATGTAAAAACATTTGAAGTAAGCCGTAACGGGAGCCATGTGGGTATCCTGATGATCGACTACTTCCCCCGTGCCTCAAAGCGCGGAGGTGCATGGTGCGGCGCCATGAGAGGACAAAGGATTGACAAGGACGGCAACTTCGTGACCCCGCTCGTAAGCATGGTGACTAACTGCACGCCTCCGCAGGGTGACGCTCCGGCTCTCCTGACAGCAGATGAAGCCTCTACCCTGTTCCATGAATTCGGTCATGCCCTGAATAGCCTCCTTTCGAACACCGTTTATTCAAGCGGCGTATCAAGAGACTTTGTTGAACTGCCCTCGCAGATAATGGAACACTGGGTGCTTGAGCCTGAGGTTCTCAAGGTCTA
>DATKUS010000012.1:0-8499 GCA_035530535.1 Bacteroidales bacterium | reverse complement strand
GGCACATCACAAACAGAACCGGCCTTTGCTTTACCCGGCCACTTAATAATAAGAGGTACTCTGATCCCCCCCTCATAAAAGTTACCTTTATTGCCCCTCCAGGGCCAGTTGGAAGTCCACCGTCCGTGGCCTCCGTTGTCAGAAGTAAATATTATTATCGTATTATCATCGAGGCCCAGCTCTTCCAGCTTTTTCATTATGGCTCCGAGACTCAGGTCTACACTCTCTATCACAGCGGCATAGGCAGGTTTTGTCTGGCCTTTGATGCTATCAACAGGTTTTGCTTCATATTTCCGGATAATGCTATCGATGGCCTGAATCGGTGTATGTACTGCATAATGAGGCAAATAAAGAAAGAATGGTCTGTCCTTGTTCTGCTCAATGAATTTAACTGCCTCTTCCGTGAGGCGGTCAGTTATATACTCACCGGGCTTTCCGTCGGGAAGGGTGTTCCATTCAATCCAGGGATAACCTGGAGCCATTCGCCATTTGTTGTGGTAAGGATAAAAGTAATCTGCCGTGTTACCATGACCGTTGCCACCAATATTTCTGTCGAATCCCTGATATTCAGGGAAATACTCAGGATCATTGCAGACATGCCACTTCCCTATGGAAATTGTTGCATAACCTGCAGGCTTAAGGGCTTCTGCTATTGTTACTTCTTCAAGGGGTAGGTTCATTACATAATCAGCATCCTTCAGCGGTGTTGCAGTCCCGTTCCCAAGGCGCTTATACCCCTGGATCGGGATGGCATGAGTAATATGAAGACGCCCTGGATATTTGCCTGTGAGTATACTGGACCTTGTCGGAGAACTGAGGGTGCTGGCTGCATAAGCACTTGTAAACCGCATTCCCTGGTTAGCAAGACGATCTATATTTGGCGTTTCGTAATAATCACTCCCAAAGCAGCCCACATCACTGTATCCCATATCGTCTACAAGGAAAAACACAAAATTGGGCTTTGGCTGATCCTGTGCGTCGCAACTCTGCATTATGAGTGGCAAAACTGAAAGCCGGACTAGACCTTTCATAAATGAAGGATTTATCTTTCTCATTTTATTTCATTTAATTATACTTAGGTCTGAATTGAAAATTAGGTTAAATCACGTTGGACAACTTTATTCATTTCAGGCAGTTATTTTTCATTCTTCTCAAACACCAGGTGAGGATCCATGTAATCATGATATTTTATCTCAACCTTCTTGTTATTGGCAGCTTCTATCTCGAGAAAGAGCTTTTCAGCAACTGACTTATCAACAAACGGATCCGAGGTGGCTATTTGCCATTCTTTCAATTGTTCCTTCAATTTCTCAAAGACCTTGCTATATTTTGGGTCGCCTGCCAGGTTGTTCCACTCATAGGGATCATTCCTCAGATCATATAATTCAAACTCAGGCGGGTTTTGCATTCTTTCATAGGCTTGTCCAACAATTGGCGGAGCACCTTCAACAGCCTTGTAAAAATCCTGTTTATTGATCTTCTTGCCTACAGTAAAGAAGAAACCAGGGTTTTCATAGCCCGAAACAGAGTTATATATCAGTTTAAAGTTCTTGTTACGGACAGCCCTCTGAGGATATGGATTATCGTTCGAATGAACATGGTACTCAGTAAACAGGAACTTCCTGACAGGTTCTGAACTGCCTTTCAATACCGGTACAAGCGATTTGCCCTGCAGGTACTGCGGCACCTGAACACCGGTGATAGCAAGAACCGTAGGATATATATCAAGAGTGCTCACAAGACCGTCATAGACAACATTCCTTACTCCTCCTGACCAGGAGATGATCATCGGTATCCTGACCCCTCCCTCATAAACAGTCCTTTTGCCCCTGAGCATATCCGCTCCATGGTCACCTATATAGATGATTACCGTATTTTCATATTCCCCGGTCTCTTTCACCTTTTCAAGCAAATCACCGATCCAGTCATCAAGACGCATAATACAGTTGTAATAATTTGCTGTTAATTGCTTAAGTGAATCTGAAGTAATGCCAAAATAAGGAAGAGGATCAACATCTGCAGCCGTGAGGGGATTAGCAGGGTGACCGTCAACCTGGGGAAGGAATGGATCATGAGCATCAGGATAGTTTACCTGGAGATATACCGGCTGATCAGACTCTTTTATAAACTTAGCTGCCTCTACAGCATATCTCGCCAGGTTTTTTCTCTGGAAATTACTTCCCTGCGTCTCCCACCAGTCAAAATTAAAAGCACTCTCAGGCAGTACGTGCAGTTTCCCTATCATCCCGGTCCGGTACCCTGATTCCTTAAGGGTATTAACCATATTGGGAGTATTGTCCTGGTACATACTGTAATCCCATGTAGCAAGTCCAATCTGGCCATTCTGATGCGGGTAGAGGCTGGTGAGAAAAGACGCTCTTGACGGAGAAGATCCGGCCTGGGTTACGTAGGCATTTTTGAACAAGATGCCTTCTGTGGCAAGCTTATCAAGGTTTGGTGTTTTTACCGGTGCACCATAACATCCGAGTTCAGGGCCGTTATCTTCAGATACAATAAACAGAATATTCGGTCTTGTGTCCTTCTGAATTTCGCCATCTGCCTTTTCAGGCATAATAGTGCTCCCTGGAGCGCAGAAAGTCAGCGCTGAAGGTACCAGTGCCATAATAGCACTCGCTAAAAAAGAATTCTTGTAATCCATATCAATTTATTTTGCCATAGTTTTTTATTTTCTGCCATCAACAAAGGCTCCTGTTACCCGATCCATATAAGTATAGGTCGCCGGGTCAAAATAATAATTGTCCTTTGAGGGTGCCGACTTTGCAAATGAAACAGGTATCCATTTGCCAAGCTCCTCTTTAACATCTTTATATTCAGGATCAGGAGCAAGGTTATGCCATTCATTCGGGTCTTTTTTCCTGTCGTATAACTCCTCGGTACCGTCACTGTATCTTATATATCTCCAATCCTGACTACGCACGGCTGCATTCCCCAATTTTATCTCTGTCACTGCAGGATAAGGCCAATCAGCTTTTGGATTCTTTAGAAGAGGCGTCATATCATGTCCATCAAGGGCATTATTGGCAGGAAGGTTGCAAAGGCTTAAAAGAGTAGGGTACACATTGACCATATCGACTGTCCTGTCACATATACTGTTCTCATGGGTCAATCCCGGCACCTTAATAATGAAAGGAATACGGGTACACTCTTCCCAAAGGGTTTGCTTATGCCAGTGCTCTTTGGTACCAAAATGCCAGCCGTGATCAGACCAAAATACTATGATAGTATTTTTACTGTAATCACTTTTTTCAAGCGCATCAAGTATCGCTCCCAGTTGTGCATCCGCAAAAGTGATACAAGCCAGGTAGGCTCTGATTGCTTCTTTAAGTTTCCCGGCATCTTTTATTATCTCGTAATCCTTGTTGGCAAGCGCAAGTTTGCGGCCGATCTTAGGAACATCATCCAGATCATTCTCCAGTTTCTCCGGAATTACAATGCTGTCAACAGGATACATATCAAAATATTTCTGCGGAACATGCCATGGTATATGAGGTCTGAATGTGCCCAGTGCAAGAAAGAATGGTTTATCATGCTTCTGGGTCAAGAAAGAACGTGCATAATTTACAATTTGTACATCCCCATAGTCCTTCTCTTCTTTCAAGGGAATGGGGCCCCAATCCATCTCCGGTCCCAGTTCCTTTATCCCGCTTAATGGTTTCCATGCGGGGTATTCAGTTTTAGGATCCCTGTATCCATAATTAAGCCAGTATTTTTCAGGTGACCATTCGAATGTAACCCACGGATCATCAAAAACCTGTGCCTGGAAATCGTCCCAGCTACAGGGAGGGTTATTGCCCGGCGTATGGTGAAAAACCTTTCCTGCTCCAGCAGTATAATAACCGTTGTTACGGAAATACTGTGGCATTGGTATTATTTCAGGATGAGCTGCTTTCCACCATTGACTGTTATCATATAATCCGGTAGTGGATGGTCTCATGCCAGTGAGCATGGCATTCCTTGTAGGACATGATACGGTCGCAGCAGTATGAGCATTAGTAAATGCAACTCCCTCAGCGGCCAGACGATCCATATTTGGAGTATAAACCGTACCCTTATATCCATCAAGGTAGCCGACAAAATCACGCATGTCATCGACAGTTATGAATAGCACATTCATTTTACCGTCAGCCCGTGATTGGCAAACTCCATTTGAGCATCCCCATGCCCAAATCAATGTGGTAAGAGAAGCTATCCCCGGTATGGTCGTGTTCATGGTTCTTCCAATATATATTTGTCTTCTTCTATGTTATTTTTAAAAGGCTGTATTAAAAGAAATTGTCATAAGCACAGTAATCAATATTCAACCCTACAATCTAAAAAATCATTTTAAACCTTTTTCAATCTTGCCACCTATGGATTTCTTTTCTATACAACCTTTTTTATTATTTTCAATAACCGGGTGTTTGTACTACCTTCGGATTGTTCGTAATTGTAGATGGATTCACCGGCATTAAAAGTATGTTCCCTTCATAGTCATTTTCACGGCCTACCAATGTAGGTATCAGCTCAAATGCCTTTCCGAACCTGATGAAATCAAACCATGATTTGCCCTCAGCTCCGAATTCAATGATTCTCTCATGAAGTATCAATGAATCAACTTCCAGACTGGTCAGGGTATTAGGATAAAAATCATCAATGCCGTATGCTCTTTTAGCAATCTTGTTCAATTCCAGGATCGCACCGGGAGTATCTCCAAGACCGTTCATTGCCTCCGCCCTGAAAAGAATTGCTTCGGCAAACCTATAGATACGTGTATCAGTAATGGCAATCCTTGTCCCGCTGATAAATTCTCCCATATACTTATTTACCCAGCGATAAAGTTTACCCTTGTAAAGGATGTCCTGATTATTGATATTCTTTCGTATATCACCCGGAGTAGTGTTAAGATAATCAGTTACATAATGGTCTGTGAATGTATGCCACTGTGCACTGGTACCTATTGGTACAGGATTATTCTGAACGGCAGCAGGGACCTGATTAGCCTGATAGGTAAACCTCTGTCCATATTGGTTTTGTGAACCTTCAAGGGCATCAAAAAAGATTGAGAAGATGATCTCCCTGTTCTGCTCAACCCTGAAAACCTCTTCATAACTTGCCAACAGTTCGTAATTTGGATCGGCAATGACTGCTTCAGCTGCCGTCTGGGCTATTGTAAGATCGGCGTTTCCACCTCCCATTCTTTTGGCAGTCCATAGATAGACGTCTGCCTTTAGCATATTAATTCCGGCTCTTGATGCCATAATCCTGTTTCTCGCACTGTTATCTGTCATCAGGGTAAGTGCCTGGTCAATATCTGCCTTAATCTGGTCAAAAACCATGTCAACATTTGCTCTGGTTGAATAGAGATTTTCATCATCCAGTGATTCGATGGGGGATATAATAAGCGGTACGGCTCCCCATATCCTGCCAAGGGCAAAATAACAGAATGCTCTGATAAAATAAGCGTCAGCCAATAGAGTGTTCTTATCATTATCATTAGCGAAGTCTATGTCAGGTATATATTTCAGGGCAAGGTTGGCTGCCGCGATGACATCGTAAATATCACGCCAGTTAGTTGAGGGTGTGGATGTCGCATTTGGTGTATTAAGGAACAGATCATCCCATTGCCCGGCTCCTGAGGCTCCGACCTTCCAGAAGCCGCTCCTGAACTCAAACCAAATCAGGAAAACTTCCGTGTTAAACGTTGACCTGAACTCAGAATACATTCCAGTGATACCAGCCCTGGCTTCACTTTCACTGCTCCACATATTCTGGGAAGTGATGAGACTCAGGGGATCCTTATCGAACTGATCTTCACATGCTGAAAAGACAAGGGCAATCAGTAATCCGGTTATTGCTATAATTTTTTTCATCTGTTTTCAAATTATTTGGTTAAAAACCGACTTTCAGTCCAAGCATTATTTTTCTTGGTACCGGATAGGTACCATCGTCATTATATGTAACATCTGATGTACCTTCTGTTATCCATCCCGGATATGACTGAAAATAGTAGAGGTTCTGTCCTGAGAGTGTAACTTTTAAAGACTGAAGTTTCAGGAAAGAACAAACCGATTCCGGTGCATTATATGTCAGTCTGAGCTCTCTGATACACAAATAGTCTCCTTTGTATACCGCTCTGTCATGGTCTCTCTGGTAATTATTCTGCTGCTTCTGGTCCTGCAGGTCAAATCTTGGCATGGTTGCCTTCCCGGAAGCCACATCACCCTCCTGTTGCCAGGTCTCTGTAAGTGATTCTTTGAGTGCATTATAAACACCATCATTCACATTCCCGTATGAACGTCGTATGGTAGCGTCAGAGAGTGAATGTCCAAGAGCATAGTCCATGAAAAGGTTGAGCTCAAAATTGCCATATGAAAGGCTGTTTGAGATCCCGCCTGAAGTGGTTGGCCGCATGTAACCCAAAACAACCTCATCATAACTGTCAATGATACCGTCGCCGTTCTGATCAACCCATTCAATATCTCCGGGTATTTTCCTCCCTTTTATTTTCTTGTTATCAAGCGGACTCCATCCCGTTGCCTGGGTATCAAAATTGGCATTATTGGCCTGTTCCCAGTTATCAATAATGAAGTTTGATACATAACCGAGAATTGGATTCATTCTTTCACCTTCGGCAAGACCGCCAACACCCGTATTAGTTACAGGATCGTAAATCCCTCCGATCCGGTTTTTATCCTTTCCATTTTCAGGCAGCTCAAGCACGCGGTCCATGAAATATCCAAAATTGAAATTTGCACTCCACCTGAATTTCTCTCTTTCAATGATTTTGGCTCTGAGTTCAAATTCATATCCGTAGAATTTTACCTTACCGATATTCTGGTCTATGTTGTTATAGCCTGATTCATTCGGAAGGGGAACACTGAAGAGCAGGTTAGAAGTTACCTTGTCAAAGTAGTCGAAAAGAATACTTATCCTGTCATTTTTAAACAGACCCAGATCAAATCCTGCGTCCCATTGAGTTGTCGTCTCCCAGCGGAGAGTTGGATTTGGCATCTCTGATGAAATAGCGCCAGCCATTCCATAATAGTTGTAACCTACTGAATAGATGCCTGCATAAGCATATCGTCCGACAGAGTTATTTCCGGTCTGGCCAAGGCTTCCCCTGAGTTTAAATGTGTTTATTATCTTATTGTCTTTAAGGAAGTTTTCTTCAGACATTACCCAGCCTAATGATGCACCCGGGAAGTAACCTACCCGGTATCCCTCAGCGAACCTTGAAGATACATCTCTCCTGAGAGAAATGCCAAGCAGGTATTTTTTACTGAAATCATATGTTACACGACCGAATGATCCAACAAGCATGTCTTCAGATCTGCTAGTTGAGGCATCAATTTTAAGAGGCGCTGCATTAAGTGTCATTATCAGGTCAGAACTGGCGCCTTCGGCTTCTGACCTTGTATCCAGATCAGCTTGGGAAAGGCTTGTAATCCCTCCCACAATGTTAAAGTGGTGTTTCTGTGCTATAGTCTTTTCATATCTAAGAACGCCTTCTAACTGAATGTCACGCGATTGACTGTATTGAAAGATTGCCGTTCTGGATATGGTATATACATTTGCCTTTGTAAAACTCTCGAAAGTCCTGTTCCTCAATGAATAATCGCCACTTACGGTTGCCTCCAGTCCCGGCAGTATCTTCCAGGCCAACGAAGCACCGAGGCCTGTTCTGAAATTATCTATTGTACGTTTGTAAACATCATTGTACCAGAGTGTGTTGGTAAATGTAGCGTTATTACCAGAAGCTAATGAACCGTCATCAAGGTATACCTTGGCAGTGGGAGCCAGCCAGATACACCTGTTAAATAGGTCAGCAGCACTCGGATAATTATTTGTCTTGCTTGACGAATGATCCATCCTGGTTGAGAGAATCAGGTTTTTACGCAGGATAAAATCCACATTTGCCCTGCCGTTAAAACGGTTATAATAAGTTCCGACAGAGATCCCTTCAATATCCGCATAACCGATGCTTGCTGCATATTTGATTTTATCGGTCCCTCCATTGGCTGAGAGGCTGTAATTCTGTTCCAGGGCAGTGTTAAGTGTAATATCCTGCCAGTCATTATCCTGAAAGATTATGGTTTTTTCCGGATCAATAGGGTCAGGCATGGATTTATACCCTGCGGGTATCGCTTCACCATCCTCCAGATACCGGGTGCTATACGGAGAACTTTCTCCATTGCCGGTTCCCCATGGTTTCTGGCCTGAAAGATCACCTGCAAACGAAGACCGGAGGGCTGCAGGTCTGACAAGACTGAGGTATTCTCCTGCATCAACCATATCAAGGTATTTCCAGGGTGCTGCAAACCCGGAATTCATATTAAATGTGATTTCCGCCCTGCCTGTTTCTCCTCTTTTTGTCGTTACAAGTACAACACCGTTAGAAGCTCTTGCTCCATATATTGCAGTTGATGATGCATCTTTGAGTACCTGTACTGATTCGATGTCATTCGGGTTAATATCACTAAGTGATCTTACCATACCATC
>DATKUS010000011.1:0-5263 GCA_035530535.1 Bacteroidales bacterium | reverse complement strand
TACTCTACATTCCTCCGTGATTATAGCGGGAATGAGCTTTACCGGGTGGCATGCGGCCCCTATGGCAGTGATTTTAAATGGACTGAGACACTGATGAAGGACCCGGGAACCAGAAATATGTACCAGGGGATCTCCATCCATTACTATTCAGTGGTTGACGGGTGGGGTTATAAAGGCTCTGCAACACAGTTTGATGAACGTGAATGGTTCGAAACTTTTAGGCTGAACCTTGAGATAGACAACATTATCTCGAAGCATGAAGCGGTAATGGATCTTTATGATCCCGAGCGGACAAAAGGACTCGTTATTGATGAGTGGGGAAACTGGTTTAATGTGGAACCAGGTACCAATCCCGGCTTCCTCTACCAGCAAAACTCTCTCCGTGACGCCATCACTGCGGCAATCCACCTTAACATTTTCAATAACCATGCGGCAAGGTTGAAAATGGCGAACCTGGCCCAGCTTGCCAATGTCCTTCAGAGTGTGATCCTGACTGAGGGTGATAAAATGATTCTTACCCCGACATACCATATTTTCAGGATGTTCAGTGTTCACCAGGAAGCACGGTTGGTTCCTGTTGACGTTGTCTGTGAAGATTATACGTATGGTTCTAAAAAGATACCTGCCATTTCAGTTTCAGCATCGGTTAATGAAAATGGAACTCTTCATATATCCCTGGCTAATCTTAACCCTGGCAGGGAAATACCTGTCAGCTGCCTCATTGAAGGATTGAGTGCAGGTACAATGAGTGGAGAAGTACTTACTTCGGCGGCGATGAATGACTTTAACTCTTTTGAAAAACCTGAGACAGTTAAACCGGCAGTATTTAATAATTTCAGGATGAAAGACGGCCGTCTGACAGTTAATATGCCCTCCAAGTCTGTAGTAGTAATAGAAATTAATTCAACAAAATAAAAATGTCTAAGTATTCTATTGGTGTAGATTTCGGAACCCTTTCCGGAAGAGCTGTGCTCGTGAATGTTGAAAATGGTGAGGAAGTTGCTGTTTCTGTTTTTGAATACCCTCACGGTGTAATGGATGAGAAATTGCCTGACGGCACTCCGCTGGGAGTTGACTGGGCCTTGCAGCATCCGCAGGATTACCTTGATGTGTTCAGGGAGACCATCCCTGCTGTTATGAAGAAAGCAGGCGTGAAGGCTGAAGATGTTATCGGTGTGGGGACCGACTTTACCGCCTGCACTATGTTACCGGTGACCATTGACGGCACTCCGCTCTGCTTTCTTGATAATTTCAGGACCAACCCTCATGCCTGGATAAAACTCTGGAAGCACCATGCAGCTCAGGATGAGGCCAACAAACTAAATGCCATAGCTGAAGAACGTGGTGAGAAATTCCTGAAGCGCTACGGCGGTAAGATATCATCGGAATGGATGATACCAAAGATAATGCAGATAGCAGATGAAGATCCTGAGATCTATGATGCTGCATCACGGTTTATTGAAGCGGCTGACTGGGTAATCTGGCAGCTCACAGGCAGGGAGATGCGAAACACCTGTACGGCCGGTTATAAGGCAATATGGCATAAGCATGACGGTTATCCTTCAGATGACTTTTTCAAAGCCCTGCATCCGAAAATGGAGAAACTTGCAGATGAGAAGCTGGCAAGGCAACTCTACCCCGTTGGCACAAAAGCCGGCACCATTACGGCAGAAGCGGCAAAACTCACAGGACTCAGGGAAGGTACAGCGGTGGCAGTCGGCAATGTTGACGCTCATGTCTCTATACCCGCAGTTGGGATAACATCTGCAGGCAAAATGCTGGCAATAATCGGCACATCCACATGCCACATGATGCTTGGAGACACAGAGAAGGAGGTTCCCGGCATGTGCGGCGTTGTAGAGGATGGTATAATTGAAGGCTTCTCTGGATATGAGGCCGGGCAGAGCTGTGTCGGTGATCATTTTCAGTGGTTTGCTGAGAACTGCGCACCCGCGGCATACAAGGAAGAGGCTGACAGGAGAGGCGTTGATCTGCATACACTTCTTACTGAGAAGGCCTCTGCTCTTCAACCCGGAGAGAGCGGGCTGGTGGCGCTCGACTGGTGGAACGGCAACAGGTCTGTACTGGTTGATGTTGACCTCACGGGCATATTGGTGGGAATGACCCTCGCAACAAAGCCTGAAGAAATGTATCGTGCTCTTATTGAGGCTACTGCATATGGGACTAAAATGATCATTGAAACACTCGAGCAGAATGGTGTGCCGGTTGAGGAGTTCTATGCCGCCGGTGGAATAGCCGAAAAGAATCCATTTGCTATGCAGATATATGCCGATGTCATTAACCGCGAAATAAAGATCTCAGGCAGCCCGCAGACACCTGCACTCGGCTCTGCCATGTTTGGAGCCGTAGCAGCAGGAAAAGCTGCCGGGGGATTTGATACAATTCAGGAGGCAGCAAAGGTTATGGCAAAAGTCAAACCCTTCTCTTATCAACCTGAACCTGAAAATATGGAGGTTTATAAAAAATTATACGCAGAATACAAAATACTTCATGACTATTTCGGCCGCGGAGCCAATGACGTTATGAAGAGACTGAAAGAAATTAAAAAAGCAAACAGAGGGGCAGCCGTATAGCAGGCTGAATGAAAAGGATAAATTAATAATAGTTATATGATGAAAACAACCCGCATAATAATCGCCGCCCTTCTGCTCACAGCATGCGGCCGGAGCCCTGAAGACAAGCCGGTGAATGTAGCATGGCTGATAACCCCTGCATTGAGCAATGTGAGCGTGAACGATAAATTCTGGACGCCGCTGATTGAAAGAAACAGGACAGCCACAATCCCGTATGCTTTTGGCAAATGTGAAGAAACAGGCCGGATAGACAACTTCGCCATAGCCGGCGGATTAATGAAAGGCAAGTACAAAGGAGAGAGATACAATGACTCTGACGTCTTTAAGATTATTGAGGGAGCATGTTACTCGCTGATGGAGACACCTGATCCTAAACTTCTTAGCTATGTTGATAGCCTTGTAACATTGATTGCTGCTGCCCAGGAAGATGACGGTTACCTATATACTACCCGAACCATTGACCCTGTAAATATGGCTCCCGGTGCCGGCCGGGAACGGTGGATAGATGAGAGGGTCAGTCATGAACTTTATAATGTGGGACATATGTATGAGGCTGCTGTTGCTCACTACATGGCTACAGGATCAAATGCATTCCTGGATGTGGCCCTTAAAAATGCTGAACTTGTGTCTAAAGAGTTCGGCTGGGGTCTCAGGGAGATTGCACCAGGGCACCAGGAAATAGAGATAGGACTGATAAAGCTCTTTAATGTAACAGGCAACAAAAAGTGGCTTGAACTGGCACAGTTTTTTATTGACGTTCGTGGAAGGCAGGGAGACTATGTAAGACATCCTGACGATTCAAGATTCAAAGTATATAATGACTCGGTATACCTGCAGATGCATAAGCCTGTTCTTGAACAGTCGGAGGCAGTGGGCCATGCCGTAAGAGGGGCCTATATGTATACGGCAATGGCTGATCTCTCGCGGGCAACAGGCGATAACAGGTACCTTGAAGCTTCCCGGAAGATATGGGAAGATGTCACCGGGGGTAAGATTTATATCACCGGCGGAATAGGATCAAACGAATACGGTGAGGCCTTTGGCGAATCATATGAGCTGCCTAATATGACTGCCTATACCGAGACATGCGCTTCAGTTGCCAATGTCTTCTGGAATCACAGGCTATACTCTGCAACAGGTGAATCAAAATACCTTGATGTTCTGGAAAGGACTCTTTACAACGGACTTATATCAGGCATCGGGAGTGACGGATGTAGCTTTTTCTATCCCAACCCGCTTGAATCCGATGGCCGTTTTGAACGCGCAGGATGGTTTGACTGCTCATGCTGCCCCGGCAATGTGGCACGCTTAATGCCCTCAATGAAGCAGTACATATGGTCTTCGTCAGATAATGGAGTGAATGTCAACCTCTTCATCAGTTCTGAAGCACGACTTCAGACCGGTGCGGGCGAGGTGGGGCTTAAACAGACAACAGAGTTCCCCTGGAAAGGTGATGTAACAATTAATATTGATCCGGCATCTGATAACAGCTCCTTTACGCTGCGGGTCCGAATACCTGCCTGGACGGGAGATCAACCCTTTGCAGGGGGATTATACAGGTATATTACTCCGGCTGAAGAAAAACCGGTAATAAAGGTCAATGGAGAAAAGATAAGGTTAAAGGAGCAGAATGGTTTTGCCATAATTGACAGGTCATGGAGCAGGGGAGATGTGGTTACACTCTCGCTGCCGATGGAGCCAAGGTTCATCGCTGCAAGGGAAGAGGTCAAAGCCGACAGCGGGCGTGTTGCCCTTGGCGTGGGACCTATTGTTTACTGTATTGAAGAAGTTGATAATGGAAAGGTAAGGGACCTTAAAGTAGATTCTAAAACAAAACCAAAATATGCTTTCGATGCCACATCTGGTGGAGGAATAGGCACGCTCACCTTTACCGCTGAAACATCTGATGGCACTGTGAAGGAAGTAAAGGCTGTGCCTTATTATTCCTGGGCGAACAGGGGAAGGGGAGAAATGCTGGTATGGATAAAAACAAAATAACAAACTGATAATGAAGAAAAGCAAAGGAATTCTGACGCTCGTGGCAGCTACTATGATCATAGCTTCCTCATGTACCCGCGGAAGCAGTGACGAGAACTACCCTATCAGGCCGGTGCCGTTCACAGCCGTTAAGATGACTGATAATTTCTGGGCGCCACGCATACAGAAAAACCATGAAGTGACCATTCCGATTGCTTTTGGCTATTGTGAATCGACCGGAAGAGTAAAAAACTTTGATATCGCTGCAGGCAGGGATACCGGGAAGTTCCAGACCATTTATCCTTTCGACGATTCTGATGTCTATAAAATAATTGAGGGTGCCAGTTACTCATTACAGACGTATCCTGATCTTCAGCTCGAAGCCTATCTTGACACACTTATTGAAAAGATCGGCGCTGCTCAGGAACCTGACGGGTATCTCTATACCAACAGAACCATAGCAGAAAAGCGTGGCGAGGCCCCTCATGAATGGGCTGGTCCTGTGCGGTGGGCAGAAGATAATCACCTCAGTCATGAACTCTATAACCTGGGCCATATGTATGAGGCCGGGGTTGCATATTACCAGGCTACCGGAAAAAGGACGCTTCTCGATATCTGTATAAAATCAGCTGACCTTGTTGATCATGATATGGGTTGGGACGCTTTTGTGACATATCCCGGTCACCAGGTCA
>DATKUS010000010.1:0-5820 GCA_035530535.1 Bacteroidales bacterium | reverse complement strand
CAATGAAACGCATGGATGACGGTCGCTTTAACAAGGTGGCCAATATCATAGGTCACACCATGCAGTTCCATCCTCACGGCGATGCTTCCATAGGAGATGCGCTGGTGCAGCTTGGACAGAAAGATCTTCTCATTGATGCCCAGGGCAACTGGGGTAATATATTTACCGGCGACGGATCTGCTGCACCTCGTTATATAGAAGCAAGACTCTCAAAATTTGCCCTCGAGGTAACATTCAACAATAAAACTACCGAATGGATGCCGTCATATGACGGCCGCAACAGAGAGCCTGTCACTCTTCCTGTCAAATTTCCTCTCCTGCTGGCCATGGGAGTGGAGGGCATTGCAGTGGGACTTGCCTCAAAAATTTTACCGCACAACTTCAACGAACTTATTGATGCATCAATAAACTACCTGCAGGGGAAACCGTTTGTCCTTTATCCGGACTTCCCTACGGGAGGAATGATAGATGTTGCCCGTTATAATGACGGAATCAGGGGAGGAGCAGTCAAGGTAAGGGCGAAGATTGAAAAGTCAGATAAGAAAGGGCTCGTCATTACGGATCTTCCCTTTGGTAAGAACACAACCACCCTTATTGAATCAATTGTCAAAGCCAATGAGAGAGGGAAGATAAAGATCAGGAAGATCGATGATAACACTGCAGGCAAGGTTGAGATAGTCATTCAGCTGCAATCAGGTGTTTCTCCTGATAAAACTATTGATGCACTTTATGCATTCACTGACTGTGAGTTGTCAATTTCGCCTAATGCTTGCGTGATTACAGATGACAACAAGCCTGCCTTTGTGGGCGTGAGTGACATCCTCCGCCATTCGGCTGACCAGACTGTCAAGCTTCTGAAGATGGAGCTGGCGATACGTCAGGCCGAGCTTGATGAGGAATGGCATTTCTCATCACTTGAAAAGATATTCATAGAAAAGCGCATCTACCGTGATATTGAGGAGGCTGAAACATGGGAGGCTGTCATAGGCGCTATTGACAAGGGACTGAAACCTTACAGGAAACTGTTCAGGCGCGAGATAACCCGTGATGACATTATCAGGCTGACTGAAATAAAGATCAAGCGCATTTCAAAGTACGATTCATCAAAGGCTGATGAACATATCAGGGGGATTGAGGGCGAGCTTGACGAAGTGAAAAACCATCTCAGCAATATCATACCATACGCAATAAATTACTACAGGCAGATAAAGAAAAAGTACGGGAAGAATATTGAACGCCGAACGGAGATAAGGAATTTTGAGACCATTGAAGCGACCAAGGTTGTTGCTGACAATGCAAAACTCTTTGTCCAGAGACAGGAGGGATTTATCGGTACAGGTCTTAAAAAGGATGAATTTGTCTGTGACTGTTCAGATATTGATGACATCATTGTCATAAGAAAAGATGGCACATACCTCATTACCAGGGTCTCCGAAAAGCAGTTCGTTGGTAAAGACATCATTCATGTACAGGTGTTCCTGAGAAATGACACACGTACCATTTATAATGTTGTTTACCAGGATGGTAAAGAGGGAGCTCTTTACATAAAGCGGTGTTCTCTGACAGGTCTTACCCGTGATAAAGAATACAGCATTGGACGGGGTACGCCTGACACAAGGGTAATGTATCTGACCGTCAACCCTAATGGCGAAGCCGAAGTGATAAAGGTGTTCCACAAACCCAGGCCCCGTCTCAAGAAGCTGACTTTTGAGTTTGACTTTGGCGAGATGGCCATCAAAGGACGGTCATCAATGGGTAACATCCTTACGAAGTGTGCAACTCACAAGATCACACTTAAAGAAAAGGGACTTTCTACCCTTGGAGGACGCAAGCTGTGGTTTGATGATGCCGTGCTAAGACTCAACGTAGATGGGCGGGGGAGATTCCTCGGTGAGTTTGCCTCCGAGGAAAGGCTCCTGGTATTAACAAAGGGAGGGTTTTACAGAACTTCGGGAACAGACCTGTCACTGCATTTTGAGGATGACATGCTTCTTATTGAGAAATTCAGGGAGTCAAAAGTCTTTTCAGCGGTATACTGGGATGAAGAGCAGGGTTTCTACTATGTCAAACGGTTCATGTTTGAGGAGTCAGAGCGACTGCAGTGTTTCATTGCAGAGAGTGAAGGATCCAGGCTTATCAGCCTTACCGAAGTTGAATATCCCAGGCTGGAGATCATGTTTGGTGGAAGGAATGAAGGACGGAGTAATGAGATCATTGAGGTGGCTGAGTTCATCGGTGTCAAGAGTTTCCGGGCAAAAGGCAAGAGGCTTTCTAATTACAGCGTGGCAGACGTAAGGGAGATTGAGCCTGTGGTGAAGAGCGAGGCAGTCGCCAGACCTGATGAGGAAGAGGAAGAGGAACTTCCACAACCGCCACCTGCAACACCGCCACAGGGTGACGATCCCGCACAGATGAAACTTGAGTTATAGAAAAAGGTGAATATCTATCTTATAGGATTTATGGGAAGTGGCAAAAGCACAGCCGGCCGCAAGATTGCCACGGGGCTGCGCTGGCAGTTTGCTGATATTGACAAGGTCATTGTTGAACAGGAAGGGATGTCAATAGAAGAAATGTTCAGACTGCACGGAGAGAGCTTTTTCAGGGCAGCAGAGACAAGAGCCCTGAATGACCTTTCGTCAAGGTCAAGAATGGTGATAGCCTGCGGCGGAGGCACACCCTGCTCAGAAGCGAATATGGATGTCATGAAGAAGACAGGGCTCGTTCTTTACCTTAAAATGTCCGTGCCGGCTTTGGTAAGCAGGCTGCTTAATTCGAAGAACAAACGCCCGCTGCTTGCAGATACTGGTGAGGGAGGGATGACTTCAAAGGTGGAGGAGCTCATGAGGTCAAGAAGTCAATGGTATGAGCAGGCTGACATTGTCACCGATGGTTTGAGTCCGGATACTGAGGAGATTACTGAAATGCTGGCAGCCAGGATCAGAGCTGCCGGTGCTTTCTTATAGGATTCCTGATAAATTTATTTTATCTTGTTAATCCTGTCTGAAGGATTTAATATTTAAGGCAAAAAATGGAGAGATAATGAAAGCCAGTTACATAACGGCAATCTGGATTGCTCTGGCACTTTCAGTGTCCACCATCGTGTTCGTGCTTGCTATTCTCTTCGATTTTACCCTTGTTAATTCATCTCCTTATCTCTTTTTGGGGACTATTATAGCTGCAATAATCTTGCTTAGTCTTTTAATAAAGCGATTCTTTACCCTGCAGGTTTTAAGGACATTTGGCATCATGGGAGGATTGTTAATTTCACCTGTAGTGCTGTTTATCACTATTATTCCGGTGGCTTTTTACTACCTCGTCTCAGCGGAGATGGAGGTGAGCACAATAAATAACAGTTTAATGGCTTTAGCCACATGCATCGCCGCCGTAATTTTCTTTTCATCAATGGCAGTCTATACATTGCCGGCCGTGGCAATCATCTCTGAAGGATTTGAGGAACAACAAAGAAAAAAATTCAGGGTGATAAGGACCCTGACTATGGCCACTCTTTCTGTCATAATTTTCTCAGTTATTCTGCTGGTCATTAAATCAATCATAGCATTTAATACTATCTGGATGCTGCTTCTTCTCCCTGTGCTGTCGCTGCTAATGGTGCTGTCATTTGTCAACCTTAACCATGAGTTCAGGGGAGACATTCTTCATAAATTATCATCTTCAACAGGCATTTTACCTGTGCAAAAGAGCCCGACCACCAGGAACAGGTCAGAGAGTGTCTTCAGAAGCTCTTTGCTTTTTCAGAGCAACTATCTTGAGATTATTTCAGGGAACCATGCCACAATACTGAATGAAGCAGACACTAATTATACAATAAGCCTTGTTCATGCAGCCATCAGGGACTTTGACCCGGCGCTGATACCGGCTTTGGATATTATAGCAGCGTCTGACAGGTTTGGGGAGTCATTGCGTCATGAAGCTGCTGGCGCTGTTTACAATATCGAAAAATACTATTCGGACCCTAAACAGAACAATGATATTTTAATGCAGTCAGGTATTGCTGAAAGGACCGCCGGGGCCCGTTCAATTTTGTTAAGCAATCGTGTTCCCATGGTATCCGAAGTGCTGAGGCTCCTTCATGACAGCAATCCTGATATAAGGAAAATAGGACTCGCAGCTATTGGACGCTTTGGTATCCGTGATATGGTCGATGAAGTTTTACAGGCACTCTCAGTACAGGGAACCGAGAAAGAAGCATATTATCTGCTGAAGTATTTTGGACCAGATAGCTATAAGAATGTCATAGGCTCCTATCTTAAACATTCCGGGAGTGAAAAGATGAACCTGATGATCATCAGGCTTCTCGGATCAGTTCAGTCGCGCGATACAGTATCAATTCTGGAAGACTTTGTCGGCAAGGGAACAATAGGTGTGAGGCTAATGGCAATGGACTTTCTCAGGGAATGCCGCTTTAATCCGAATACCGGTCAGCGAAAGAAGCTGACAGAGACGGTGATTGAACTTATAGGAAACCTGTCAGAAATTATTTTACTGCAGATTCCTGTAAGGAAGTACAAATTCTTCCTTCTCGGAAAAGCACTGGAGCAGGAACGGGAGATGAACCAGAAGCTGATTGACTCAATCCTTCCCTTTATTATAGGCCCTGAAGCTTCTGTGCTTTTGATGAGTCAGACCGGAAGAACTTCAGTGTATAGCGCAAGGCTGGCGGCGGAGGTAATTGAAACGGTGGCGGCAGAACCGTTGCGGGGTCCACTGCTTGCTCTGATGGACCACAGGACTGATGTGGAGAAGCTCCGTGAACTGAGCATTTTTTATCCTGTCAGGGAGCTTTCATTTCACACGCTTGCCGAACGGATTCTCTCTGCAGATCAAAATATTACAGGGATATGGACAAAGGCCATCACTCTGCGCAAAGTGGCAGAGGGAAAACTCGTGGCTGTCAGGGATATGCTGATTTCTTTTTTGTTCAGCCCCAGCCAGATACTACAGGAGGAAGGTGCGAGAGCCATACGAAACATTAACCCGGAATGGTTCAGGGCAGTTGCTGCAAGGATCCCCGAACCGGCCAGGCAAAGAACCGCCGCCATAATAGACCAGGAAAGGCCTGAGGTCAATATGGTCCTCGATAAAACAAGATTCCTGAATCTCTGTTTCAGCGGCATACCTGAGGAAAGAATGATTTCACTTGCTACCCGTATGAAATATTCTGAG
This sequence comes from Bacteroidales bacterium, assembly GCA_035530535.1. Classification (GTDB taxonomy): domain Bacteria; phylum Bacteroidota; class Bacteroidia; order Bacteroidales; family VadinHA17; genus SR-FBR-E99. The sequence continues at coordinate 636 of DATKUS010000010.1, read as the reverse complement.
TCTTATGATGCACAATCGCTGCCGGGACTTCTTACATGGATCGTCCCTTCTGAAAACGGGAAAAGCGGTCTTTATTCATTATCCGTAAGCGATATAACGGATTTTATCTTTCACTATTCCGAGTACACTGATATCTTTGTTGAATATATTGATAATCGTGACAGACCTATTGTCTTACAAACCAAAATCTCATGACTGCGAAGAATGACACACCACGGCAGAATCCATTCCCTGGCCTGAGAGCCTTCAAACCCGAAGAGGGGCATCTCTTCTTCGGCAGGATGGAGAGTACTTCAAAAGTTGTTACCAGGTTAATTGAGAACAGGTTTATTGCTGTCCTTGGTGCCTCAGGCAGCGGTAAATCTTCGCTGGTTATGTCGGGGGTCCTGCCTGCCCTTTTGAATGAGAATGTCAAGGGGACCAGGACATGGTCTTTCGTGGTTTTTAGACCGGAACAGAACCCTGTTGACAACCTGGCTGTACAGCTCTCCGCCCTCTCCGCTGAAGCGGGGTTCACTTACCTTCCGGTCTCCAGTGTTGCAGCATCACTTCATAACAGGAGCGAAGGCCTGACAGATGTAATGAACAAAATCAGGAAGAATCTTCGACAGCAGATTGTCATAGTCATTGATCAGT
>DATKUS010000009.1:0-4810 GCA_035530535.1 Bacteroidales bacterium | reverse complement strand
GAAGAAATAGCATCTGAGCTTCAGAAATGCGGTCTGAAAGAAGGTACTATTAAAAAATACACCCATGATGATAAGGATAATAAACCTAAGCTCGTCCTGATCACCGGACACAGGCGGGAAAACTTCGGTAAGGGATTCATTTCCATCTGTGAGGCAATCAGGGAGCTGAGCACGCTTTTTCCGGATTATGACTTCATTTATCCGATGCACCTGAATCCCAATGTCAGGAAGGCTGTAAGAACGGTTTTTGATGATACTGATGTGAATTATCCCCAGAATGTATCATTCACGGAACCGCTCGATTATCTGCCGTTTGTTTACCTCATGAATAAATCATCAATAATCCTGACAGATTCCGGGGGCATTCAGGAAGAAGCACCCAGTCTGGGGAAACCTGTGCTGGTAATGAGAGATACCACTGAAAGAACCGAGGCGATTGAAGCTCAAACAGTACGGCTGGTGGGGACTGATAAAGACATGATAATAAAGGAATTTCAAAAGGCAGTAATAGAAAATCATAATCCGGCAGGCAAAATTAAAGCAAATCCGTATGGTGACGGTAAAGCCAGTGAAAGAATTGTAAACTTTTTCAGATCAATGTAATGAAAGGCAATATCATATTCATTTCCGGAGTGAAATTTGAAACTACGCCGGTACTTAAGTATTCAAAGAATGAGTTTGAACAGAATTATGACTGTCAGCAGATTGAATATACCCATAAACAAACGCTTAAGTTTCTTCTCAAAGGCTTTAAGATTATTTTAAAAACCAAAAGAAAAGCAGCCATTTTTTTTATCGGACCGCAGTCTCTTCCGCTTCTGTTTTTCTTTCAGATATTTTACAGAAACAAACTCTACTACTGGGCCCTGGAAAGTTTAAAGTTCAGGCTGTTTAACAGCCCGGCTGTCGTGAAAACGTTATTTTTGGAATATCTGATCAGCTGGGGAAAAATTAATCTGCTCATACCAACAGTTGAAAGACTGAATTTTTATGGTAACAAAAAATTCCGGGAGGTATTTATTGTCAGCAACTCACCTCCGTCAGGGATAAATTTTAAGAAGAGAGAGATCAGCCAGTCTTCAAAAGTTCAGCTTGTAATGTACGGAAGACTGGACAACCAGGATATTTATCTTGATGAATTTATACGTTTTGCTTCTGCATATGGAAGTTACGTTGACCTTCATCTGATAGGTTGGGATTTTAAATATGACGAGAGAATAAAAGGTGTCAGCAATATATTTTATCATGGTTTTATGGATCATGATACTCTGGTATGGATGCTTTCACAATTTCAATATTCAATAATCGGGTACAGGCCGGTTGATTATAACAATACATACTGTGCCCCCAATAAACTGTATGAGGCATTTTCCATGTCGCTTCCCGTGATAGTTAACAGTAAAAACCCTCCTTTAAAGAGGATAATTGAGGAAAATGCCTGCGGGATTACCTGGGACTTTGACTGTCTGGACTCTGACTTAATCAACGTGATTCTTAAATCACGTGATCAATATTCTCAGTTCAACCTGAATTGTCATAATCTTTATCTGGAACGGTTTAACTTAAGCACGGAGCTTTCCGGGGTTAAAAACAATATAGCTGCAGGTGCCGGATCATAATCCATACATATTTACAGGTGTCTTATTCCTTAATCTCGTTGTTTGTTTAATGCTTGTCGTAAGGCAACGCAATACTTTGTCAAAAATTTTCATTACCATCATTTTTGCCTTCTTTTATATTTATACGGGGATCGGAGCCTCTATATCCACAATCTCATCATCATACCTGAAGCATTATCTGATCTATTTTGCACTTTTTTCAATTTTGATGTATGTCCTGTTTTCTCCTGTCTCATTCTTCAATAAGACTGATAAGGAGAAAATTGAAGTTTATTTAGTGAACTGGGTCGACAGATATGCAAATATTACCATTGCTGTTTTTATCATACTGAACATTATTCCTCTGATTCACCCGGAATTTAGGTTATGGAACATATTTAATCCGCCGCCTCCCGATTTAATTGCCCAGATTAAAGAAATTTCAATGGCACAGGACAGGACTGTTATCGGGCAGATAACATTTTACCTGACTTTACTGATCACCCCCTTTTTTTATATTTCACTTTATAAACTCAGGCATAAACCCTTTAAACTTTTTTTCTGTCTTTTTCTGCCGATCTATCTCAACTATTGCGCCACGAGTTATGTGGCAAGGTCAACACTTTTTCCGGCAGTGCTTATCTACCTTATTACGGTATACTTATACAATTACAGAGCGAGAAAGATACTGATCCCGGCAGTAGTGATATTGATTCCGGCACTGTTTCATTTCTCCGCCCGGTATGTTCAACTCAGATTAGGCGTCTCTGAACCTTCGGTATCATTAGCAGGATCACTTGAGAGTTTTGTCAGTATCGAAACCTCATTTTCGACAAAGTTTGATGCAGTTTTATTAAGCGATCAAAGAGTCGATCTGAAGAATTATTTCTTATGGATAATTACAATGCCTCTGCCTGGTTTCATGAAGGGATTTTTTACCCCGCCATTATTAAATATTGAAATCTCTGAGATATTGCTGGGCATCTTTAGAAATGAGCCCGGTTTCTATGTTGAATTACCTAATATTGTTACTGAAAGCGTATATGTTTTTGACAGCCTTTTCTGGGTTCAGGCTTTTTTTATTTCATTTATGATATTCATTATATATAGGCTTTCTCTCTTTTCCAAACAATTCTCGGTCTTTCTCTTATATAATGCATTCTACCTGGGTTACAATCTTCACCGGGGAGGGCTGGGAGCAGTTCTGCCGCAGTTTGCAGGAGGCTATCTGCTGTTTTATCTTTTCATTCTTTATATTATTTTAAAACTTGTCAGAGGTAAATTTAACTGAATGAACGTCACACTCGATAATATTATTTTCGCACTTCAGAGATCAGGAGGGATCTCAGTGTACTGGTCTGAATTGATCAGAAGATTACTGACGGACCCCGGTTTTACACTGAGCTTTATAGATCTGCCGAATGAGAATATTTTCAGAAAGAATTTGTCAATACCTCAGCAGGCAATAATAAGGAATCCGCTCGCCTCTTACCCTCTGTCTGTTCAGCGTTATTTAAATCCCGGAGTTCGCGGCCGGGGTATATTTCACTCGAGCTACTACAGATCATCCTCTGACCTTGATATGGTGAATGTCACCACGGTGCATGACTTTACCTATGAGTATTACAGGAAGGGATTACCACGGATGATTCACGGTTTTCAGAAAGGGAGAACCGTCAGAAACTCGAAGAAGATCATTTGCGTCTCGGAAAATACAAGGGCCGATCTCCTGAAGTTTTATCCTGACATCGATCCTGAAAGCATAACAGTGATCTATAACGGGGTTGATGATGGCTATCATCCTCTTGAAAGAAAAGAGGAATCTGAGCTCCGGAAATTCATGAGCTTCTCATCCGGAGAGTATGCTCTTTATGTCGGCGACCGTAAGAGTGTTTTCAAGAACTTTCCTGTTGCGGTAAGAGCCTGTAAGACTGCAGGTGTCCCGCTTGTCACGGCTGGCGGGGGCACGCTGACACCTGCAGAACGGGAACTGCTGAAAGATAACCTTGGCCCCTCAGGCAATAAGGCGCTCTCTTATCTTTCGAATGAACAGCTTAACCTGATATATAACCATGCACTGTGTCTTCTGTATCCATCCTCATATGAGGGTTTCGGGATACCCATCATTGAAGCTCAGAAAGCCGGCTGTCCGGTGATGACCACACGGTTGTCGTCAATTCCCGAAGTGGCAGGCAAAGGCGCAATCTTCTCAGAGGCAGCAGATGATATTTATTTTGCATCGCTTTTGTCGCAGATCAGAGCAAACCCCTCTCTGACAGGAACGGTTATTGAAGAGGGTCTCAGGAATGCACACAGGTTCTCATGGGATACATGTTATATGAAAACAAAAGATGTGTACCGCGAGGTTAATGAAAAGTATTGTCAGGCATGAAGTTCTCAATCGTCACCGCAACATATAACAGTGAAAAGACTGTCCGTGAGTGCATAGCCTCTGTCAACCGGCAGACACATGTTGATATTGAACATTTTTTTATTGACGGCAGATCGGCAGACTCGACACTTATGATCATTCGCAGGGAAACGCACCGGAATACCTGGATCATCTCTGAACATGACAATGGCATCTATGATGCATTGAACAAGGGCATCGCTCTTGCCGGAGGTGATGTCATCGGGTTGCTGCATTCTGATGACCTGCTGGCTTCAGACACAGTTATTGAAGAGATTAACAGGGTATTCATGCAGACTGGAGCCGATGTTGTGTACGGCGACCTTATCTACTTCATGGGCCACGACAGCGATAAGATCTTTCGTTACTGGAAGAGCAGGCCGTTTGACCGGTCTCTTGCCGCAAAAGGGTGGATGCCTGCTCATCCCTCGGTTTTTATTCGCAGGGAGGTGTTTAAACGCTATGGCCTCTTTGACCTGCAGTTTAAGATCGCATCTGATTATGATTTCATGTTAAGAATCATGCTGGCGCCTGATCTGCGGTTTGAATACCTGCCTCTTGTCATAACAAAAATGCGAACAGGCGGCTCCAGCAACTGCAGCGTGAACAACATTATCAGGAAGTCGTCGGAAGATTACCGTGCCATGCGCAAGAACGGACTACACCACCCTCTACGCGTTCTTCGCAGGAAAAATCTCAGTAAGGTTAATCAGTTTTTTATTAAGTATGATCAATAGTCCTGTTATAACTAGGTACAATAATTATGAGCTTAATCAAAACGATCAAAATAGTCAGCGCAGGC
>DATKUS010000008.1:0-3282 GCA_035530535.1 Bacteroidales bacterium | reverse complement strand
TTCACTGCCTGATGAAGTGAGCGCATGAAATGAAATGGAGGTCCTGACACGCCCGGGAATAAGTACGGAGACTCTTATATTATCACGGCGGTGTTCAAGGAGGAGTGTCTCAAAGAATCCGTGCAGCGCCTGCTTTGAGGCTGAGTAAGCTGACCTGAGCGGAAAGCCGAAGCGTCCTGATATGGAACTGGTGGCTGCAATGTGACCGCCGCCCGACCTGATCATAAATGGAAGTACGGCCTTGGTAAGAGCAATGGTTCCGAAGTAGTTTATCTCCATGATCCGCCTGTCAAGCCACAGCGGCGTCTCACTTATGAGAGCTCTCTGGCTCACACCTCCTATGTTCAGCAGGATATCTACCTTCCCCTCCTTTTCAATAACTCCTGCAACAGTCTTATCAATTCCTGACATATCTGCCAGGTCAAAGGGCACCACAGTGATGCTGCCGCGCATCCCGGAGCATTTCTCCATTACCCTCGTGAGTTCTTCGGCATTGTTTGATGAGGCAATGACCCTGCTTCCTCCTCTGACAAAGGCACAGACCAGTGCTTCACCAATCCCTGATGATGCACCAGTTACCCAGACAACCTTGTTTAAAAAAAATCTGTCCATCATTAAAGTTTCCCCATTCTAAGCTTCAGGTTGTTAAAAGTGTTTTGCAGTTCAGTATAACGACGGTTCTTTTTACGTTTAAAGTTCCATATCCTGAAACCGCCTACTGTCCTTCTAAAGAGAAGAAGCCAGTTCCATGCGAGGAGCCCTGAGACGGGCACAGCCAGAAAAGCTGCGACGGCCAGCCACCATGGTTCAATGAAAACAAATGCCAGAACGAGGTAGAGGGGCACAATGATAAAACTTAATCCGAGTGTTATCCCGTACCTGGCAGTGCTTATGAAAGCCTTGTCTTTCATTTTGAGAGCCTGGATGGCAGGCACCTGGAAAATGATTATGTTGAGCAGGGCGCCCGCTAAAAAGACGGGGAGGGAAACAAGGAGGAACAATGAGGCTGCGATGAGCCATCCCAGGGGATGCTTCTTCTTGCCCAAATGCCGGTATGTGAGCTTTAGTCCGGCGGCAAGATCCCTGACAGCCAGGCTTTCATCGCGCACTTTACGGTATTCTTCAGGATTATTTCCACGAAGGGCATTGACCTTGCTGATCAGCCTGTTATCACGGAAAAGTTTGGGGTAGCGAATGCTATCACTGTATTTGCCGTTTATGATGCTTCTCAGCTCATCAATGGCTTCATAATCCTCATCGGCTTCAATATGCACCATCACCTTCTTCAGCTCGGATGAGAGTCTGTCACGTAGCTCCATAAGACCTTTCGTCGGATTCTCCCTGTAGGTGTCATAATATTCCGATACTGAGATGGGATGTCCGTAGACAACGGTGAGCACCTGCCTGAAAAGCCAGTAGTGTGAGAATTCTATCCCCACAGGAATAATTTTAATATCCATCTTGAAATCTGAGGCTTCGCCCGCCTGGAAGGCGATACGGCATATGCCTTTCTTAAGCTGGCGGAGCTTTCTGAAACCTGCATGGTTTCCTTCAGGAAGAATGGCTATCCCGCTGTGATACTGCATAACCCTGAATGTGTCATGGAAGGTGCCATCATTCAGTTTCAGGTTTTCATAACCGTCCCTGATCCTGAAAATGGGAAGCATTTTAAAGGCATAGAGGATACGAGCGACAAATTTGTTTTTGAAAATATCTGCCCGGGCAAGAAAAATGAGCTGTTTCTTGAGTGTGCACAGCACCGCAAGAGCATCCATGAGGGCATTCTGGTGGTTAGGCGCGAAGATGTTAGGCACTGACCAGTCTATGTGCTCCTTTCCGAAGACAATGACCTTGCGGTAATAAATATAGTTATGCCATAAACCGACATATGACCGGAGAAGATGATAAAAAAAATCAAATTTCTCAATATTCTTCTTTCCCATTCCTGAAGCAGGCTTTTTATCCTTTAATGACCGGGCTCTAATGCAGAGCCATTCCGACCTTCGAAGTTAGAAAAAAAATCACCCCGTCACTTAATGAGCAACTATTTCTTAAAGCGGAAGAGATGTTTTTAGGTATTTATATCACCATGAATGGGTAAGGAGGAGGCGTCAATCGAGGAAGTTTTCGAGGTCTCTTCGTTCCCTCTTTGTAGGACGGCCTGTTCCCCGGGGCCGGTGCCCGGAGAAAGCGCCGCTTTCAGGCCTGATCCGGTTCTTTTCTTCATCAGGGGTGAGGTCTGTCAGATACAGGCTGACAAGTTTTGCTCCAACCCTGTTCTCTGTAAGACCCTTAACAAGATAGGTATATGTTACCGGTGGTTTCCTGATGATGATAGTGTCTCCGGTGGTCACGCTGTGAGATGGTTTTACGGGATTGCCACCAATAATCACCCTGCTCTTTCTGCAGGCTTCCGACGCTGAGCTTCTCGATCTGAAGAGTCGCACCGCCCATAGATATTTATCTATCCTTGTCTCCTTCGTTTCCATCGCCAGGCATCGTTTTACCCGATTTGTTGAAGGCCGTCATGGTCAGCTCGCACCCCACAGCCGCAAATGATTTCACCATATCCACTGCCAGGGATAGTCTCTGTTTCAACACTGACATCTCTTCGTCAGACCATCGTCCAAGCACATAGTCAACCTGCCTGCCTCTCGGGAAGTTGCTCCCGATCCCTACCCTCAGACGGGCATAATCATCTGATCCCAGGACCTCGCTGATGCTTGCCAGTCCGTTGTGCCCTCCGTGACTTCCCCTGGCCCTCAGACGTATGCTTCCTGTGGAAATAGCTATGTCATCGGTCACCACAAGAAAATTCTCAGGCGGTATCTTTTCCTTTTTCAGCCAGTAATCCACGGCATTCCCGCTGCGGTTCATAAATGTGGAAGGTTTGAGAAGCACAAGGGTCCTGCCCCTGTGTTTCAACTCGGCAACAGCTCCGTAACGGCGGTCTGTAAAAGAGATATTGGATGCACCAGCCAGTGCATCCAATATCATAAATCCGACATTGTGTCGTGTATTTTCGTACTCTTCGCCTATGTTGCCAAGACCGGCGATAAGATATTTCAAGGTGTTCCTTATTTAGTCTGGGCAGGAGCCGGTTCGGCGGGTGCTTCAGCGGCTTCAGCAACAGCGGCTTCAGCTCCTTCTTCTATCTGTACAACGCGGGAAGTGGCAACACCAACGATCATCGACTTCTTATTTTCCATGATCTCAAGTTTGTCATATTTCAGGTCACTGATCCTTAATGACTGACCGATCTCAAGGCTGGTAATGTCAATC
>DATKUS010000007.1:0-16488 GCA_035530535.1 Bacteroidales bacterium | reverse complement strand
AAGGTCATAGTACTGTTTCACTTTTGTAATGTCAAGACCTATAGGGTAGCCATTTTCAATGCCTATGAATGCGGCTATCCTGCCTTCAGACTTAAGCCTGGAGGCATCCTGCGGGTTAAGAGCCAGTCCGGCCATCTCCGGATAGCGTGCAACGCTGTGGTGAATGGAATCGAAAGTAGCAAGTGTCTTCTGATGTTCAATTTCGAAAGCTTCAGCTGTTCTTGGTCCCTGGCCTATGAATATTGCAAAAAACTCTGCGTCAAGGCCACCCTCTTTCATCCTCGGGAAGTCGACACACCCTCTCTCATTGCGGGCCCCAAGGTCAAGACCGTTGCGTGTGAGTCGCATGGGAGTATCGCAATGGGTATCCACAGTAAGCATATTCATGTGCAGCTTATCAGCCTTGCGGTCAATCTTCTCTTCCTCGTTGAGGCATCCGGCTGCCAGGCCGGCAATGGCTAACAGCATTACAAACATTTTCATTTAGTCAGGTTTTAGTAAGCGTAAAGATAGCCATAAGTGTGACCGCTATTCTTTCAACAGGTGGATTATAACCTTAAAAAAAGTTAATAGGCAAGAGGTAGTAGGCAATAGTCTCATAAACCCATAAACCTATTACAGGCAAAAGCCCCTGATTGTAAACATCAGGGGCAGTCATGAAAAGAATGAAAAAATTGCTTTTGGACAGTAAAAGCAGTGTAAAATTAACAAAAAAAAAGCCTGGAAACAAAAAAACCGGATAATTAATACTTCCCGTCTTAAGAAGGAGGTGAATCAGTACTTGAGGGAAATAAAAAGTGAAAGCAGGACAATGATGCCTGTTCCGATTATGATCGCCCCTGTAACTCGGGTAATGGTGACAATATTCCTGAGTCTCATGGTGCGGCTGAAACGGCTTACGGTATAGCTGAATGCAAGCCACCATGCTGAGGCACCCAGGAAGATACCCGCCACAATGATCAGCGGGATCAGGTACCAGGGGCCGGTAAAACTAATATTCATACCCGGGAAAAGGGCAAGAAATATGAATATCGAAAAGGGATTCGTCAGTGCCAGTCCGAAGACCGAGAAGAAATCCTGGGCAGGAGTACCTTTAATGCTCTCCCTCGATTTTCTGCGGATGTCTCCTACAGGATTGGATAGGAAGAGCTTCAGTCCTATTGAGGCCACCAGTATTCCCGCCACAAGCTTTATCCAGAAGGCTTCTTCATTCACAAAGCCTATAATGAAGGAGAATCCCAGTCCTGCAATAATGGCAAAAATTGTATCGGCGGTTGCCACGCCCATGCCTGTCATAAATCCGGAGATATGTCCCTTGCGCAGGGTACGATTTATCATGAGCATGGCATTAGGACCGGGAGGTGCCGAAACACTCAGGCCCATAATGATGCCCTTAAAAAACAATATTAATGCGGGAAACATAAACTTATCCTTCTTAAAAGGCGCAAATATAATTAAATTCTTATTTTATCTGCAGCAAAGATGGCCTGAGTGCAACTTCTGCTTAATTTTATTGTCTGTTATCAATAATGAACTGAGATTTGAGCAAACCGGATCTGCATATTCATGATTCACTCATTGAGGAGTGCCGGAGGGGAAGCAGAAAAGCCCAGTTCAGGATATATGAACTGTATTCAAAAGCCATGTTAAACGTTGCTTACCGCATAGTGAATAGCAGGGAGGAGGCAGAAGATGTGCTTCAGGAAGCGTTCACCGACTGCTTCAGGAACATTGGCTCATTCAGGTCTGATTCAACCTTCGGTGCCTGGCTAAAGACGATAGTGATAAACAAATGCATTAACAGGCTGCGCAAGAGAGAGGCTGACCTGGTTTATATTGACGATTATAAGACCTTTGAAAGAGCCGAAGAAGAACCACCGCCACAGGTGTGGCCTGACCCTGCCACAATTGCCAGGGCTGTTGAAAGGCTGCCTGACGGGTACAGGGTTGTATTAAGCCTATATCTGCTCGAGGGATATGACCATGTTGAGATATCACAGATAATGAATATCTCAGAGTCAACATCCAAGACGCAGTACCTCAGGGCAAAAGATAAACTCAGAAAGATACTTCTAACAATTCATAGAGATGGATGATCTTGAGAAGCACATAAGAGAGAACAGGCTGTCAATGGATGTTCATGATCCTGATCCAGCGCTGTGGAACAGGATTGAAGCAGGGCTCCCGCGCAGCAACATTGTAGCCAGACCATACCTCTGGAGGGCCGCAGCAGCAATAATTATTGCCGTAGCGGTTATGACTGCACTACTGAGAATGACAGGCCTGACAGTTGTCAGGGATCAGTCAGCACTAAGCATTGTCAGAGAGACAGAACAGTATTACAGCATTCTTCTGGCCTCTCTTTATAGCGAAGCAGAACCGATGCTGACTGCCAATCCTGATTTCAGGAACGAACTTGAGGCAGGGATGAGCGAGCTTGATACCATCTCCATGGGCATCAGGGAGGACCTGAAAGACAATGTTGCCACCGGTGAGGTGATTGAGGCCCTGATACGCAACTACAGGCTGAGGATTGAGCTTCTTGAAGATATGCTCCGGGTAATGAATGAGGAAGTGCCGGATAATCAAAACAGACAGGGATATGAATTATAAAAGATATATGACAGTGGCAGTGCTGATGTGCAGCCTGATCACACTCAGCGGTCAGCAGATAACTGACAGCAAAACCTATATGAAATCGTTCAGGGTGGGTAAAAGTCCCACACTTGATGTCTCTAACAAGTACGGTAACATTCATATTACTCATGCCGGCAGCGACTCGATTTCTGTAAGAGTGGAAGTGACAGCCTCGTCAGGCAATGAATCGAGATTGCAGGGAATGATGTCAGACGTTGAGATAAGCATTACAATGACAAATCAGACTGTTCGTGCGCAGACCATATTCGGAAAGAGCGTCAATGCTCTGTTTGAGACCTTCAAGGGACTGACAAAGAGCATTATAAACTATGAGTCGAGACTTCAGATAAATTACTTTATAGAATGTCCTCCTTCAACAAAACTGAGGCTTACAAACAGTTACGGCGATGTCTACATAGGAGAGGATACTGATGAGCTGACTCTTACACTCTCAAACGGATCACTTGATGCCGATGTTATAAAAAATGCATTATCAATGGACCTTACATTCTGCAAGGCTGATATAGGAAGCATTGAGAAAGGCAGGATATCTGTTTCATTCGGTGAGCTCAGGTTGAAGGAGACGGAAGACCTCTCCCTTACTGCCAGGTCATCAAAGATCTGGATTGAAAAGTCCACCGGGATCGATATTGATTCGAAACGCGACGTAGTGAATATTGGTACGGCCGAAACAATAACCGGCACAACATATTTCTCCGATCTCACCGCAGATATGCTCACCAGGGAGCTAAGCCTTGTCACCAAGTACGGGAACCTGGCTTTTAAAAATATTACCGGCGGATTTTCACTTATCGATATCAATTCGTCATATGCCGATGTGGATCTCTCACTGGCTTCCGGGGCTTCATACAATCTTGAGGTACGGCATGCCAATGCCTTCGTCTCCCTGCCGGGGGTATCGCCTCAGCCTGAGCAGACAGAGATAAGTGCCGAGAACAAGATTTACCTGACAACCGGAAAAGTTGGTTCATCGCCGGATAGAGCACGCATAAGAATTGAAGCGCTAAAGGGTGAAATACGCCTCCTTCAGAAATAATTCCGGCTCTATCTGTAAAACAAAAAACCCGGCGAAATGCCGGGGCTTTTTTATGTCATGACAGATCTATTTCATTACCCTGCCTGTCAAAGAAGTGGTATTCCAGAAAGTGGTAAGAGAGGCTTCCCTGCACCTTAATGCTTACTTTGTACTTCTTATCAATTTTCCCTATGAGTGAGAAGAATCCTTCCTTGAGGTAGGCGGCCACGAAAGGATGAACCATAAGCATAAGCTTCCGTGTCTTAACGCGGTCAAGTATCTGCACCATCTGGCGTTCAATGTCATCGGTAAGAAGCACTGTCGGACCAATCTTGCCTTCACCGCGGCAAACGGGGCACTTTTCATCAGTGCTGATGCTCATCTCTGGCCTGACTCTTTGCCTGGTGATCTGCATAAGGCCGAACTTACTGAGAGGTAGTATGTTGTGCTTGGCCCTGTCTTCAGCCATCAGCTCCTTCATCTTGTCAAAGAGAATTTGTCTGTTCTCATTTGACAGAAGATCAATGAAGTCAATGACAATGATACCGCCCATATCTCTCAGACGCAGTTGTCTCGCTATTTCGCGGGCAGCCTCCATGTTTACCGAGAGGGCATTGGCTTCCTGATCATTGCCTGTTTTAGACCTGTTGCCGCTGTTCACATCAATGACATGAAGCGCTTCAGTATGCTCAATAATAAGGTATGAACCTCCCTTGAATGATATGGTCCGCCCAAACAAACCCTTGATCTGCCTGCTGACACCATAGTGATCAAAAATGGGGATCTGATCTTTGTAGACCTTTACAATCTTTTCCTTATCGGGTGCGATTTCCCTCAGATAACTGCGTATGTCAGCAGTCATCACCTCATCATCAGTAACTATATTACTGAAATCGGGGTTTAGTATGTCTCTCAGTATTGTGGTTGTACGATTCCTCTCTCCCATCAGCAGCTTCGGCGTCCTGGTATCTTTGCGAATAGTAAGCAGAGCTGTCTCCCACCTGCTGATGAGCTCTTTCAGCTCTACATCCAGAGTCGCTACCTTTTTGCCCTCAGCCACCGTACGGACAATCACGCCATAGTTCTTCGGCTTGATGCTCTGGATGAGGAGTTTCAGGCGGTTGCGTTCGTCAGCGTTCTCTATCTTCGATGAGACAGACACTTTATCAGAGAAAGGCATCAGAACCAGGTTACGGCCTGCAATAGAAACTTCTGATGCAAGCCTGGGCCCCTTGGTGGAGATAGGTTCCTTGGTTATCTGGACAATTACCGTCTGTCCTGTTGTCAGAACATCGGAGATCTTTCCCTCTTTATCAATGTCAGGCTCCGGTTTGAACTTTGAAACCGGAGTCAGCCTTCCTCTGTTCTGCGTTGCCAGCCCGTAGAAACGATGGAGAGTTTTAAACTGGGCTCCCAGATCAAGATAATGGAGAAAGGCATCTTTCTCAAATCCAACATTAATGAATGCAGCGTTCAGTCCCGGCATTATCTTCTTAACTTTTCCGAGGTAAATGTCACCCACAGAAAACTGAACGTTACGCTTCTCTTTATTCAGTTCAACAAGCTGCTTCTCTTCAAGTAACGCTATAGAAATCTCAGAATCACTTACACTGATTATTAAATCCTTACTCACATTCCGGAATTTAAAATATTTTGCCAATAGCCTGTTTATAATGCAACTAACCTAAAGACCTTCAGGACTTTAGGTTAGATTTCAGATGTTCAGACTATGCATTATCTGCTATTTCTTCTTCTTATGCCTGTCTTTACGCAAACGCTTCTTGCGTTTGTGTGTAGCCATCTTATGCCTCTTTCTCTTTTTTCCGCTTGGCATGTTTCTTATTTCTTAACGTGTGATTTGACTTTGGTGATGAAGGTCTTGGCAGGTTTGAATGCCGGAATGTTATGAGCAGGGATAATAATAGTTGTATTCTTTGAAATGTTCCTTGCTGTTTTCTTTGCGCGTTTCTTAACGATAAAGCTACCGAAACCCCTGAGGTAAACGTTATTTCCGGCTACCATTGAGTCTTTTACTGATTCCATAAAAGCTTCAACAGTCTTCTGTACTGTTACTTTTTCAATTCCAGTGTTCTTGGCAATTTCATTAACGATGTCTGCTTTTGTCATTTTGCATGAATTTTAAATTCAACAAATTATTTTGTATTCTGTTATTTCAATGGTGCAAATATAAAATATTATTTCTCAATTATAGGTGACAATAATATATTTTAACTCCGAATATCCTGATATTTTGATATCTATATAAAATATATGTACAATAGGAGCTTTGAAAAGTTATGATTTTGTCCGTTTTCCCTTTTGTGGTATGGGATCAGTGATTTGGCCCATACCCCCTGTCAACAGTTTTTTTCGTAACTTTACCTCCTTCACTTACCAATAAAATTAACAAAATATGTCATTCAACAAGGTAATTCTGGTCGGAAATGTGGGCAAGGACCCCGAGATCAGGCGATTCGAAAATAATATAAAAGCCTCATTTTCACTTGCAACCAGTGAGACCTACACTCCCAAGGGCGGCGACAAGGTCACACAGACGGAGTGGCATAACATTGTAGCCTGGAGAAGGCTTGCCGAACTCTCAGAGAATTATATACGCAAAGGATCGCAGATCCTTATTGAGGGCAAACTGCGCTACCGCTCCTATGATGACAAGGAAGGCAACAAACGTTATATTGTTGAGGTTGAAGCGGAAGCCATACAGCTTCTCGGCCGCAAGCCTGACGGTCAGAATTCCCAGACCACAGGCAGCCAGCCGGCACAGAACAATTCAGGCGGTTATACAACCCCTCCACAAAATTCATCCATGCCTGAAAGCAGTAGCGGAGAGGACCTTTCTGCCCGCGAGGGGGTTGATGACCTCCCGTTTTAGTTAAAATTAATTCCCTGCCATTGGAGACAATTCTGCCAGGTATACAGACAGGTATTATTCAGGCGTCATTCATTGCGGCCTCCGATATCAGAGTGATTGCCGAAATAATAATCCTGCTGCTTTTGCTTATCTCTTCCGCATTCATTTCCGGATCTGAGGTTGCATATTTCTCCATGTCACCCTCTGACCTTGACAAACTGAGGGACAAGAAAGGCAAACGCCCGGCGATGGCCCTCAGGCTGCTCTCAAAGCCTGAGAGACTTCTCAGTACATTACTGGTCGCAAACAACACCGTGAATATTGCCATTATTATTCTTGCTGCCTTCGTCAGCTCGCAGCTCTTTGACTTCGACAACAACCCCGTCCTGGGGTTCGTAATTGAGGTAGTGGTCATTACATTTATCCTGTTGCTCTTCGGAGAGATAATGCCCAAAGTTTATGCATCGCGGAACCAGCTCAGGTTCTCATTGATTATGGCTCCGGCAATGGGCTTCTGCGTCAGGCTCTTCAAACCCCTGTCATCACTGCTGATGCTTTCATCGTTTTTTGTCAGGAAGAGATCCAATATGAGATCAAAAAACATCAGCATGGACGACCTGTCGGATGCTATTGATCTTACTTCCGCCGGGATAAAAGACGACAAGGATATTCTCAAAGGCATTGTCAGGTTCGGAAATATAAGTGTCAGTGCCATTATGTGTCCCAGGACCGATGTGACTGCCCTTGACATACGCCAGGGGTTCAAAACAATCCTTGCCCAGGTTATAGAATCAGGATTTTCAAGGATCCCCGTTCATTCAGGATCATTTGACAACGTAAAGGGAGTGCTCTTCGTAAAAGACCTCCTGCCCTACCTGGACAAACCTGACTCATTCAAGTGGCAGTCTCTCATAAGGCCGCCTTATGTGGTTCCTGAAACAAAGAAGATAAATGAGCTGCTGAAAGAGTTCCAGGAAAAGAAAATACATATGGCAATTGTTGTTGATGAATACGGTGGCACAAGCGGTATTGTAACACTCGAAGACATCCTTGAGGAAATTGTGGGAGACATCACTGATGAGACAGATGAGGATACGCCACTTTACAAAACAACTGACGACGGCGCCTGGATCTTTGACGGCAAAATACTCATAAACGACTTTTACAGGATCACAGGCACTTATGATGATCCATTCGATGATTTCATTGGTGAGTCAGAGACACTTGCCGGCCTTCTCCTTGAGTTGCTTGGCGAAATACCTCTGAAAGGAAGAGTGATATCACTGGGCGACTTCGATTTCATAATTGAGACGGTTGAGAAGAGGCGGATACGGGAAATCCGTGCTGTCAAAAAGGGGGTAGCTTCATGAGAACAGTATGGTCATCATTTTTATTCGCGGCAGCATTGCTGTTGTCTGGCTGCGGCAGTCCTGCAGTACCCAGGCCGGCAGGTTATTTCAGGATAGATCTGCCGGAGAAACAATATGTCCGCTATGATGCTCCATGCTCATATTCAATAGAATACCCAACATACGGAAAGGCCAACCCAAGACCGGGACCGGCAATCGATACCTGCTGGATGGATATAGAGTTCCCCTCTTTCAGGGCTAAAATACACCTTACCTATTTCACTGTCAACAACAACCTTGCATCGCTGACAGAGTCGGCACGTGATCTGGCATATAAGCATACCGTCAAGGCCGATGCAATAGAAGAAAAGGTATGGACAGACGATTCAGCACACGTTTACGGCATTCTCTATGACCTAAAGGGCAACACTGCCTCTGCGGTACAGTTTTACATGACAGACAGCACTCGCCATTACCTGCGGGGGTCACTCTATTTCATGGCACAGCCCAATGAAGACTCCCTGATGCCGGTTATCACCTTCCTGAGAGAAGATATAATTCGTATGATCGAAACACTCACCTGGAGATAACATGGGCTGCATCACCAAACATTACCTCAACAAGGATACCGTACTGGGAGCCTGGAAGATAGAAGAAGACCTGCCGGCTCTCCTTGAATTGGTTGAGATGAATGCCGAAGACAGAAAGAGATATGATGTTTTCCGGAGTACTTCACGAAAGATAGAGTTTCTCAGCGTCAGGGCACTCCTGGCCGAGCTTCTTGGCAAAGAGGCAAAAATAGTATACAACAAGAACAACAAGCCTTTCATCAGGGACGGGTCACATTTCATCAGCATTACTCACTCAAACAAACTCACCGCAATACTTATCAGCAAAAGCGAGAGGGTGGGGATAGACCTGGAATATATGCGGACGAACATCAATGCCGTGGCGTTCAAGTTCCTGAATAAAAAAGAGAAGCTCACCCGCAACTGGAGCCTGCGGACATATAACCTCTATATTATTTGGTGTGCCAAGGAGTCTATATACAAGATCTGTGACAAGGAGGGGATAAATATTGTAAAGGATATTACCATAGAGCCTTTTGAAGTGAAAGACTCAGGCGAGATACAAGGCCGTGTAAAAAATGAACGCATTGATGACCTGTTTATTCTTTTCTATTCCAAATACGACAATTACGCAATAGTCTGGACCAAGAAAAAGCATGAAGAGTAACATCCTCGACAGCAGAAAAAAAATGGTGGCACAGCTTATCGATCCTGATAAGTTCAGTGATGAATCACTGTCAGTCACTACCGGTAATGCTAACAGTGCCGGCATTGATTTTTTCCTTGCCGGCGGGAGTCTCACATCGAGGCCAATAAATACGATGATAGAAAAGCTCAGGCAATTATCAGACATTCCTGTCATCCTCTTTCCGGGAAACCTTGTACAGCTCACAGATACTGCTGATGCTGTATTTCTTTTGTCACTCATCAGCGGCCGAAACCCCGAGTTGCTTATAGGTAACCACGTTGTGGCGGCCCCATTCCTGAAACACATACGCGAGAGACTGATCCCGGTGGGTTATATGCTTATCGATTGTGGAGGGGGCACTTCCGTTGAATATATGAGCCAGACATCGCCAATCCCCTATGACAAGAATGACATAGCAGTTGCCACGGCACTTGCCGGAGAGATGCTGGGTATGAGGGCTATATACCTGGAGGGAGGCAGCGGCGCCGGAAAGCCGGTAAGTCCTTCTATGATCAGGGCTGTCAGGGAAGAAGTCTCAATACCCATTATTACCGGTGGCGGTCTCAATTCACCGGAAAAGATCAGTGAGGCATTTTCAGCAGGGACTGATCTTGTTGTTATTGGTAACGGATGTGAGAGAAATCCTGCCCTGATAACCGATGCCTGTCAGGTCAGAGACCGTTATAACAATAAGGTCATAAGCATCTGAAATCATCTGTCTGAACTGTTATTTTATCTGAAGAGCTCCTGCAGAGGATTACCGGAGGCAGCATTTGGCAGTGGCACCTTACAAAGGACAGAAAGGGTGACAGCTATATCCCTGATACTGATGCTCCTAGTCACCGAGGCCCTGCTGGCAGTCCATCCGTACCATATCAGCGGAACATGGCTGTCATACTCATACGGAGAGTTATGCCCGGTGACATTGTCACTCTTCTCAATCCATCCGGGATTAAGAGAGATCATCACATCGCCTGATCTCTGTGATGTGTAGCTGTTTTTCATCTTGAGAAGTATCCCGCCGGTAAAGTCGCTCATTTCGAAAGAAGAGCATGGTACTGCCGATGCTATGCCTGAAAACTGTACCATGAACCTCGCAACTTTTTTCTGTATTTCTTCAAGGCTGATATCAGCATCCTCTATCAGGGCCCTGTTGAGAAAGATCTGGTTCTCATGAAATCCTTTCACCCAGTCACCCTGGCCGTAAACGGCATTCAGGTAACTTCTCAGGAGCTGCAATGACTGGTTTACCCTGAAGTATCCCGAGGGAATGCGGCTTGCCTCAAGCACCGCCGGTATCTCTGAGACACCGTGTGCTGCCACGAAATAGACCAGTACATTTTTCTTACCGATGTTCTTGTCTATCAGGTCCAGGAGCTGTCCGATATTTTTGTCGAGCCGTACAATGGCATCAGCGGTCTCAACCGATGAAGGCCCGAAACGGTGACCAATATAGTCTGTGGCACTATAGGTTATTGCAAGGTAATCAGTGATGTCATCCTGTCCGAGCTGTTCATTGGTGATCAGCCTCATTGCCAGCTCCGTTGTGAAGTCATCAGCAAAGGGAGTCTCTCTGAGGATAGAATAATTACGTTTGACATTCAGAAGTTTACCCTCTGTTGACATTGCCTTAAGGTCATACGGAAACCATGTGCGGCCGTTAAATCCACGTTCCAGGCTGCTTGAGTCAGCCTGGCATCCGTTATAGAGGAGAGGATCCATCAGCGGAGTCCATTGCTGATTAAGATACTGTCCGGGCATCAGGAGAGCATTGAGATCCATCAGCCATGATGGCAGTTCTTTTGCATAGTAGGTGCTGCTCATCCAGGTGCCTGTTCTGTCATCATACCAGAAAGCACCGTCTGCCGCATGACCTGCAGTAAGTATGGCCCCCATCTCGTGAATACCAATCCCGTAAACTTTTGCAGCACCGCTGGATGACATCTGCAGCTCATCGGCAAAAGTTGACGAGAGCAGATTCCCGGGTGAAAAAAGACCTGTCTCAAAACTGCCTCCCACCGGGCTGACATCAGGATCCTGCACACAGTATATCATCTGATCATTGAAGGGATGATACCAGCTGTCAGAAGTGATACCGTGAAACGACGGCGAGGTTCCTGTTGAGATGGTTGCATAACCCGGTGCTGCCTGAGTAAGGAGATAATCATAAGATGCATTGCGGTAATATGTTCCCTCGTTTATCAGACGTTTAATTCCTTTCTCAGGAAGTATGTCACGCAACCGTTCAAGCTGGTCATACCTTAACTGCTCAACCATGATCCCTATAACAAGCTTCGGTTTGTCAGGCGGGATATAAGCCGACTGGCCGGAAAGCGTCAGAGAAAATAGAATAAATAATATTATTGTCAGTGCGTTTTTCATCTTCAGATTGTAATACTGTGCTATAAACAAACCCCAAAATTATCAGTTTTGTCTTTACATCAATGCGGCAGATTGCTAAAGAAATCAACATCCGGCTTATCAGGGCGTGAATTTGTTGACAATCAGTTTTCCTCTAACTACCGGACCTACCGGCAGCTTTTGTACGGAAACAATATAAATCCCGTCACCCAGAAAGCTAAAGTCGCCATTTAACGGGATCCCCGGCTCAGAAGTGGTTGTATATGATGCCATCACTTCGCCACCGAGGGAGGTAACCCTGACAATGACATTGCCTGACACTGTTTCAGGCGGAAGAATTCTGACCCGGCCTGATGAAGGGAGAGGGTAAATAATCAGTTGTGACACCGGAGGCACGGGGATAGTGTCAAAGGGGATAAGCTCAATGTCAAGTTGTGTAAGTTCATTCCATGAAACATTAACGTTCTCAGCTGTATATATTTTATAGCCCGGTGCTGTAACAGTGAAGGTCTGGTTCCCAGGGGAGAGAAACCTGTAAAATCTCCCGGTAAGGGTGTCGGAGTATACCTGCGATGAGTCAGAATCATGCCCGGGAATAAATATTTTTGATGCTACGGGAAGTCCTGTCTCAGCGTCCGTGACAATGCCGCTGACTCCACTGAGGGCTTCTTCAAGGTAGTGCATCAGGGACCTCCGGTTATAGTTCCATAGTGACTCAAGCTGTGATGCCGGTGTCTGTTTGATGTCATCCAGCTCCATGGTAACCTCCCTGCCCCCCAGTTCATAGGTGATGTAATCCTGACGCCCTCCTCTTATTGAATACCATACCGAACCTCGTGTGACGCCGTTATCCATGAATGTGAGGTAGCCGGGTTCCGCATTGAGATGTACTGTGTCGGCATATCTCCTGCTCACCTCATTGAACCACTGATCATCAGCGTGGGGTCTGACCCACTTGTCCCATGGATAATTCACCACCTCGGCGCCTGCATGAAGGTTTGCTGACAGCACAAAATGTTTCTGACGCATGAACTCCATCATAGATACTGTCTCAGGCTGCAGTGGTGGAGGTGAGGTCACCTCCGGATCGGGAAAGTTGCGGTTTATATCATATCCGTTACTGTTTGCCCTGACGGGAAAAATGATAGTGTCACCGTTCCCGTACATACCGTCGGGATTTGCCAGCGGGTTTATATAAATATCAAGGCCCGAGGTAAGTTTACTGATGAGACCTCCGTCATTGCTGCCCGATGCCAGCTGTTCAGCCAGTCTCATCAGAAGGACGAAGCCGGCCAGCTCATCTCCGTGGACGGCGGCGCTGAGCATCACCGCCGGCTCATCTTCATCGGCGGTTGGATTATCGGTTATCCTGAGCACCAGGATAGCCCTGCCAAGGATGCTGAAGCCTATCGTATCAAGGACGCAGACATCAGGCCATGTAGCGGACAGCATATTCATGATAGTGTCATACTGCTGCCTGGTAGGGTAAGAATGCCATTGCATTGCCTCAGCAGCAGAAGTGGCCGTATAGACACTCTTGATACCTTCAGGGATAATAATCTTATACGGGATCCCTGTGCCGATGAAAGCCGGCGCCGTGAGCGGCGAAAGTGATAGTAATGCCGTTTTTCCATCGCACGATGATACAGAAAACTTCTCAGCAAGCTGGGTCATTGCATCATAGCCGGGGTAGTTTATAAGCACCTCTGCCTGACCATACTTTCTGACAATACCTGATATATCATCAACGTCAGAGTAACCCTGTCCGTGCACGACCACTGGCATGGAAACAATGAGCAGGACTGCTATCAGTGATGAGTATCTCAACTGTAGTGTTATACGTTAAATCTGATATTCAGGATATCTCCGTCGCCCACAACATAATTTTTGCCCTCAATCATGAACCTGCCTGCCTCCTTGCAGGCATGCTCCGAACCGAGCCTGATGAAGTCATCATATCGCATCACCTCGGCCCTGATGAAGCCTCTCTCAAGGTCAGAGTGAATAACGCCTGCAGCCTGAGGGGCAGTCATACCGTCAGTGATGGTCCATGCCCGTATCTCCTTGGGACCGACAGTAAAGAAGGTAAGAAGGTTCAGCATTGAATAGGCAGCCCTGACAAGCTTGTTCACCCCCGGCTCTGTCAGTCCCGCAGCCTGCAGGAATTCCATCCTGTCAGCTGCATCAGCCAGGGTTGCTATCTCAGCCTCCACAGCTCCGGCAAGGACCAGGGGGGTCTTTCCGCGTTCCTTCAGAAATACAGTTACCGCATCCACATACTTGTTTCCATTGACTGCAGATCCCTCATCGACATTACAGACATAAAGAACCGGCTTCATGGTAAGCAGAAAGATGTCATCGATATATTTTTTTTCCTCAGGTTTGACATCGAGGGAAATTGCATTAAGGAAACTCTCAAGATGTTCTTTAAATCGGTTAAGCACCTCTATGCCATGCTTCGCATCCTTGTCTCCTGTCTTTGCAGCTCTTTCAAGGCGCTGAAGCTTTTTCTCCACTGACTCAATATCCTTTACCTGCAGTTCAAACTCCACATTCTCAAGATCCCTGACAGGGTTAACCGAGCCGTCTATATGAGGCAGGCTATCATTATCAAAGCATCGGAGCACATGTATCAGGGCGTCAGTGTTGCGGATATCACCAAGGAGCCTGTTACCCGAGCCATCGCCCTTACCACGCACCAGGCCAGGGATATCGACTATCTCAACGGTGGTAGGCACAAGGCGCTCTGTGACCTGATGCTTCTCCAGCTCATTAAGACGCCGGTCAGGGACCTGGATGATACCAAGGTTAGATTTTGCAACAGCCCCGAAGGTACCCGTCTCCCCACGTGAATTGGATATGCAGTTGAAGATGGTTGTCTTGCCAACGCTCGTAATTCCTATGATGCCGCATTTGAGTGCCATTTATAAACTTTTTACCGTTATGCCACAAAGGTACCAAAAAGTGCCACTAAGCATCAAACCAGAGGAGAAGGATGACGACTTTTTACTATTTTTGATATTCACATTAAACCTTCGCCCCACTTAAACATCTCAATTACAAATACTGTTCTGCAGGTGAAGCCTTACGCCACTGAAGATGATATAAAAATGCTGCTGGAAAGTGATCCGGACAGGGCTTTCAGGCTTATAGTTGAGAAATTCGGATCAAAGCTCTACTGGCATATCAGGCGTCTGGTCATTATACATGCTGATGCCGATGACGCCCTTCAGACTACTTTCATAAAGGTCTGGAGAAGCCTGGGAGGGTTCCGCAGTGAGAGTTCTTTATATACCTGGCTTTACTCAATTGCCACCAATGAGGCGCTGACGCTGATAAAAAAAAGAGCGAAGTACAGCGGAGTCTCACTTGACGATGTTGAATCTTTCTTCTCATCCTCACCCGAAGGCGATGCCTTTTTTGACGGTGAAGAGGCATCTGTAAAGCTTCAGAATGCAATCATAAAGTTGCCGGAGAAACAGCGTATAGTATTCAATATGAAATATTTTGATGATATGAGCTATGAGGATATCAGCCAGGCGCTGGGCACATCGGTGGGTGCTCTTAAGGCTTCCTATCACTATGCAGTAAAAAAAATTGAAAAATATATTACTGAGTAATTAAACCTCTGAGGATTATCTCTATCAAAGAGAAGTATGAAAACAATTGATGAAATAAAAAAAGAGAATCCCTTTAAGGTGCCTGACGGTTACTTTGAGTCACTGACTGACAGAACCATGGAGGCTATAAAAGAAGCCCCCGGATCAGAGAGCCTTTCCACGGAGAATCATGGGCGAAAGATAAGATTAATGCCTTTCCTTGCATTGGCGGCTGCCATTGTCGGGTTTGCGGTTCTTGCTGCCGCGATGGTCAGGCTGGTAACGAGAAATGAAAATGACATTCTGCCGGGAACCAAGAACGAGATATATGCTGACCTCTTTACTGAAGAGATAGACACCTATATGATAGAAAGTGAGTGGGCAGCTTCTGAAGAAGCAGCAGAAAGTAAAATTGGGGTTCAGAGTGAGACTATCATTGACTACCTTCTTCTTGAGAATATAGAACTGACGGATATTTACGAAATTTTATAAATATAATGCTATGAAAAAAACTCTGACAGCAACTGTTGCACTACTGTTCATTACAGTTATGGCAATGAAAGCACAGGGGCAGGATGATCTTGACAGGCTCACTGCCTATAAGATCGCCTTCTTTACCCAGAAACTGAGCCTGACTTCAGCTGAGGCCGAGAAATTCTGGCCTGTCTATAATGATTATTCCGCGCGAAAGAGCAAGATCCAGCTTGAAAGAGTGGCTCTGATGCGATATGCAGCACATAATGAAGCCAACCTGAGCGAACAGGAACTTTCATCAACGGCAGATATACTTGCACAGTCTTTTGCTGAGGAGGCAAATCTCATAGTGACATTCAATGCTGATGTGAAGAAGATACTTCCGCCGGCAAAAGTGATCAGGCTATTCCAGTCAGAGACCCAGTACAAGCTGCAGCTTCTTCGGGAGCTGAATCAGCGCAGGCAGGAGAAGGGACCGGGACAGGGTGCCGGAGGTGTGCGCCGGAAGTCATAAGTAAATTAAGTCAGATAAGAAAGGCGTTGATGATCAATGCCTTTCTGCTTTTATAAATGCAGGCAATACCGATATATCCATTTTCTGTTGGTCGCCCGAACGCATTTCCTTGACTGTCACCTGCCGGGCAGCCAGTTCCTCGCTTCCTGCTATGATGACCCATGGTATCCTGCATGCGTCAGCGTAGGCAAACTGTTTTTTCAGTTTGGCAGCATCAGGATAAAGCTCTGTGCTGACACCGGCATCACGAAGGGAGCGTGTAAGGTTTATCAGCTCTGGCAGTTCCTCTCCTCCGAAGTTGACTACCAGTGCCTTTGTGCCTGTGCCTGCGGCCTCCGGGAAAAGGTTAAGCTGCAGCATGACATCATATATCCTGTCGGCGCCAAATGAAA
>DATKUS010000006.1:0-5126 GCA_035530535.1 Bacteroidales bacterium | reverse complement strand
TCAAAAAATGAGACACTCTTTTTAAAGTAATAATAATAAGGTTTAGTAATTCGGATTCTGCTCCATGGCGGAGTTTGCATTCATCTCAGCAAGGGGGATCGGGAAAGCATACTTGTAGCTTCCGTAAGCCGGCCCTTCATGAGTCTGCTGAAGAGGGCTAACAAGCGGTATATCCCTTCCTGTACGTGCCAGGTCGTGAAACCTGAATCCCTCGAAACACAGTTCTCTTCTTCTTTCAAGAAGGATGATATCCTCGTCGATGGCAGCATGAGCAACTGCATTCCTGTTTGAAGTGATCAGGTTCAACTGGGTGAGAGCATTGCCATCAGCCGGGTTAATTCTCCATAATGCTTCGGCATAGTTGAGTACAACCTCTTCATACCTTATCAGATAGATATCATCTTCATAGTTCTTCCCGGGGTATTTACCCAGGTTAACATAAGGTTTAGGAATTAAAAGGGTCGGGTCCGGGTCCGGTCCTATCATTGCTGCTGATGCCCTGATATCACCTACATCAAATGCATCGTACAGATCCTTCAATCCTTCTACATCACCATAGGAAGCGCCCCTGTATATCTGCTGCAGACCGTTAATGTTGTTATTGTCGGTACCGCTGTATGCGAGTTCAAAGATAGAGTTTACTCCACCGTCACTCTTCCAGAAATTAACGAAACCGGCGGCAGGGATAATATCATATTCATCCGAGTTTATAACTGCCAAAGCTGCATCTCTGGCAGCTGGCCAGTCGCCAAAATAAAGCGCAAACCTTGATTTTAGAGCCTCTCCTCCCCAGTGGGTAAGAAGCTGTTTTGAAGCGTCGTCCTGCGCAGGGTTCATGAGGCTGATTCCCATGTCTATATCCTCCATAATGAATGTTTCACATTCTGCCAGAGTATTTCTTGCAGGAGTATAGTCATCACCCTTATAGACTTTAATATAGGGAACACCAAGGGTGCCGCCCACATGCTGCTGTCCGAAATACCTGAGAAGGTCGAAATGAGCCATGGCCCTTATAGCGTATGCCTCTCCCTTGTAGTGGTTGAACACGGCGGCATCACCTACAATAGCATCAGCTTCAAGGGCAATGATAATATTGGCAGATGCAATAACCGCATAGGGTGCAGACCACCATCCTGAAGGGACGTTATCTTCGAGCCAATCCATCTTGGCGTCCCTGACAAACCTTCCGGAATTACCGTTGGAGAAACAGTTGTCACCCCTTACTTCACCCTCTATGATGTAATCTCTTCCATAGTAAGAGCCGTTTGTCATCCTGTCATAAGCACCCAACAAGATGCTTTTTACATCACCAACAGTGCTGATGCTGCCCTCAACGATTTCCTTGGACTGAGCCAGGGTGGGTTCCAGCGAATCCTTGTTGCAAGAAACAAGGACCCCTGCCAGGAGAGCGATCGTGAATAATATATTTAAAACCTTTTTCATGTCTTAGAAGTTTAAGTTTAGACCAAAAATCATAGATTTAAGAGGAGATACCTCCAGACCGGTAACACCATCTGACTGAGTTTCAGGGTCAAAGCCGGTTTTCAGTCTTTCATCTTTCACCCATGTGAACATATTTGTTCCCCTGGCATATACCTGTATACCACTGACTTTGAGCTTGGTTGCAATTGATTGTGGAAGTTTGTAACCAAGAACGAGATCTTTTACCCTGGCATAAGTTCCGTCAAACAGGAACCTTGTGGAGTTAGAAACCGAATTGCGGGGCCTGTAGGCATGCTCAATCATTGGGAAATCAGCTACATCGCCCGGTTTCTGCCACCTGCTGTTATAAATATCTTCGATACCGTTATAAAGGTCTGTTGCGTACCGTCCATTATCCCATGTATAACCAACCCAGCTTTCAAATATTGAGTGTCCGCCTGCAAAATAGAGGTTCATATCAAAATAGACGCCTTTATAGTCAACATGGAATGATGCGCCGCCTGAATAGGTTGGAAGTGCACTGGTACCCTGGAAAGCAATCTCTGCTGTATTATAATTCTCGGTAATACCGTCTGAGTCATCAATGCCGTTAATATACCACTGCGGACGGCCATTATCAGGGTTGACGCCATACCATTTCCTCATATTCCATTCAGCATATGGATGACCTACTGCGGTCTTGGTGGTTGAACCGGTAATTGAAATTTCATTACCCTCGGCATCGGTTGCGAGTTTCGTTATCTCGTTATTAAGGGTTGCGAGGTTAAATCCAACTGTCAGGTTAAAATCTGATGTCTGGATAATATTAAAGTCAACAATTGCTTCAACGCCCTTGTTTACCATTGATCCAATATTTTGAGTGATACTGGAGTGACCGGATGTCATGGTCAGCGGCACACTCTGCAGGAGGTCAAAGGTCTCCTTGTTAAAGTAGGCTATAGAACCGTCAATCATGTTGTCAAGAAAGGTAAAATCTACCCCGATATCATAGTTCTTATTCTTTTCCCATGTCAGAAGCGGGTTACCGAATGAACTTGGTGTAGCGGCTCCCTGGTCAGCATACGCACCGCTGAATGAAAGCAATGCCTGGTAGGAGTTGATACCTACACCCGAGTTTCCGCTGACACCGTAAGATCCCCTGACCCTCAGGTTGTCGATCCATGTTGTACCTGAGAGGAATGCTTCCTCGTTCATGTTCCAGGCAGCACCTACAGCCCAGAAGTTACCAAATCTCTTGGTTTCGGCAAACCTGGATGATCCCTCTCTCCTGAAAGTCAGGTCAACAATGTATTTGTCAAGGTAGTTGTAATTGGCCATTCCGAGGTATGACAGGTTCATCCAGTCGGAGAAGCTTGACCCGGCGTCCTGGTTCGCACTTCCGGATGAGACATTCGTAAGCCCGTCTCCCGCGAAGTTCTCACTATATCCCCATAGCTCATTGTACCTGTATTCCTGGTATTCAATCAGCGCCTTAAAATCGATGCGGTGATTATCCATTATCAAAAGTCTGTAATCCAGTGAATTCTGGAAGACCATATTGAAACGCTGATAATTATCCCTTTCGGAAGAACCGCCTTCCTGCTGGCTGTCTCCGTAGTTCCTGTTCTGATAACTTTTATAGTCACTGAAGGTGAAGTCTAATGCTGCAAGTGACTTGAATTTAAGCTTATCAATAATATCCCATTCCACGAAGTCATTGGTCATGAAACGTGCCATTTTATTCCAGTTCACATCATGTTTATAAAGATACAGGTAGTTGTAAGTCGTTGGATTGTTTGTGGTCGGATTTCCTTCAGCATCCAGGGGCTGATAAGTAGGAGGCGAGAAATATTTTGCAGCAATCGGGCTGGCAAAATATGCAGATGCCTCGAGCGGAATTCCATCCTGGAATGTATGAGAAACCGAGTTGGTAGTAGAAAACCTGACCTTCTTGGAGAAATTACGGTTATAGTTCAACTGCCCGGTAATCCTTTTAAATTTGTTACCTATAACTATCGACTGGTTATCGGTATATCCGACGGAGGTATAGAAACTTGCCAGATCGTCTCCGCCGGAGGCGGCCAGGTTAATGTTAAGAACAGGTGCGTTCTTGAACCTGGTTGCTGCTTCCCAGTCGCCATTGAGGCTTCCGCCGGCATGCCATTCCTGGAGTGTGGTAGCTTCAGCGAAACCATTTGCCAGGGCCCAGTCAAATGCTTCAGCCTCTGTAAAACCGTTTGCAGCACCATAAGTATTATATACACCCTCGAGGTAAAGCTCCTCTCTCTGTGCTGCGGTAAGAACCTGGCGACCAGGGGTTGCCCTGTTCTGGAAACCGTATGAGGTGTTCAGGTTGAACTTTGAAGCTCCGGATTTACCTTTCTTGGTTGTAATAACGATAACTCCATTCGATCCCCTTGCACCGTAGGCTGATGTTGCAGATGCATCTTTCAGTACAGTTATTGACGCAATGTCATTACTGTTTAATGAAGAAAGCTGGCTCAGGGATGTTCTTTCGCTGTAGCCGGAGGTGTTGGTGTTTATGACAGGCACACCATCAATAACATACAGTGGTTCATTATCAGCGGCGATAGAGCTCAATCCCCTGATCCTGATGTTCTGTGTGGCACCGGGGGATCCTGAGTTTGAGTTGATCACCATACCTGCAACCTTGCCCTGAAGGGTTTGGGTGATATTAGTAACCGGAACGTCTCTCAGCTGTTCTCCCGATACCTGTTCTGTTGAACCGGTGATCTCGTTCTTTCCCCGGGTGCTGTAGCCGAGAACGATAACCTCCCCAAGGACCTTAACGTCTTCTTTCATTGCGACGTTAATGACAGTTTTGCCTGCAATATCCACTACCATTGGTTCCATTCCAACGAATGAGAACCGAAGGGCGGTGGCAGATGCAGGTACTTCCAGCGAGTAATTCCCGTCCATATCTGTGATTACACCGATCGTGGTTCCTACAGCTACAATCTGCACCCCGGGAACTGACATTCCATCACTGGATGCAGTAACCTTCCCGGTGATCCTCACGGTTTGCGCCTGCAGCACCTGAGCACACAGGAAAACCATAAAGATGATCAATAATGTTACTTTTTTCATAGAAATTAGTTTAGGTTAGTAAATAACAAAAAAATCTAATTTAATAAATCTTTAATTCATAGATATTTACATTAATTTAGGGGTACTACTGTAAATCTTCCTTTTGATTTTCATAAAACAAAAATAGTAATTAGTTTTAAATATCCAAGAAATTTCTTTTTTAGTTCAACTTAAAAACCCACCGTCTTAGACGGTGGTAATGTTCTTTTGGGTTTGCCTATATTTGTAACATGAGTAAGTATAAAAAGCTTTCGCATGTAATCTATAAGTGTGATTATCATATTGTTTGGGTTCCAAAGTACAGGTTTAGGATATTGACCGGCGAAGTGAAATCTATTGTAGAGGAAGATATAAGAATGCTTTGTGAATGGAAGAATTGTGAGATACAGGAGCTGAGTGTGCAGATTGATCACATTCACATGATCATTTCTGTTCCACCCAAGGTTTCTGTTTCCTCTCTGATGGGAACTTTGAAGGGGAAGCTTGCGATCAAACTGTTCAAAAGCTACCCCAGGATGAAGCAGAAACCATACTGGGGCAATCACTTTTGGGCAAGAGGTTATTTTGTTAGCACCGTAGGCATAGATGAAGATGTA
>DATKUS010000005.1:0-7881 GCA_035530535.1 Bacteroidales bacterium | reverse complement strand
GCCCCGCCGTGAATACCGGCACCAGGACCCATATCAATGATATGATCGGCACTCATGATCATCTCTTTATCATGCTCAACCACAATCACCGAGTTACCGGCATCGCGGAGGTTGCGCAATGCCTCTATCAGCCTGCGGTTGTCGCGCTGATGCAGTCCTATGCTGGGCTCATCAAGGATATATAGGACATTCACAAGCTTGGACCCTATCTGGGTGGCAAGCCTGATACGCTGACTTTCCCCTCCTGAAAGTGTCCTTGCTCCCCTGTTCAGCGAGAGATATTCCAGTCCCACATCAAGCAGGAAACTGAGCCTGGCCTTTAACTCCTTGAGTATCTCAGAAGCAATCTTCTGCTGTTTGTCGGTCATCTGATCCATGGCACCGTCAAGGAATACCTTCAGTTCTGCAAGGTCCATGGCCGCCATCTCACCTATATTTTTGCCTGCTATCCGAAACCAGAGAGACTCCTTCTTTAGTCGGGTGCCGTTGCATTCTGGGCAGACACTGTACTGAACATACTGCTCCTTCCCTTTGCCGTTGGTTTTACGGCCGTTCACCGCCTCCTGGTTGCCCACATAATTGACAACTCCTTCGAAGGTCATAAAATAATTGGAGGTCATCCCCAGCGGAGTGTTGGATAGTTTCAGCACCTCATCCGATCCAAAAAATATCTTGCTTATTCCTTCCTCAGGTATATCCTTCACAGCCGTATCAACCGTGAAACCGTATTTCTCGGCGATAGCTTCTATCATCCAGAATATCCAGATGTTACGGTACTTACCGATAGGCTCTATCCCTCCTTTGCGGATGCTCAGCTCAGGGTCAGGCATCATCCTTTTCACGTCCACTTCAGAAACTTCACCAAGACCGTTACAGTGAGGGCATGCGCCCTGCGGTGAGTTAAATGAAAAAGTGTGAGGAGCCGGTTCATTATAAGAAATGCCGGTGACCGGGCACATGAGGTGGCGGCTGTAATACCGGTGAGTATTGTCGGAGGCATCAAGTACCATCATGATGCCGTCACCCTGGTCAAGAGCCAGCAAAACGGCATCATGAAGCCTCTTTTCAGTGACATGACCTGCCTGGAATTTATCAATCACAAGCTCTATGAAATGTGATTTATACCTGTCAAGCTTCAGTCCCTGTGTGATCTCCCTGATCTCTCCGTTGATGCGTGCATGAAGAAAACCTTTTCGCCTGAGCTGCTCAAAGAGTTCTTTGTAATGACCTTTACGCCCCTTTATTACCGGGGCCAGAATATATATCTTCTTTCCGTCATACCCTGATGCTACAAGATCAAGTATCTGTGTATCAGAGTATTTAACCATCATTTCACCTGAGGCATATGACCATGCATCAGCCGCCCGGGCAAACAGCAGTCTCAGAAAATCATATATCTCAGTGATGGTCCCTACTGTTGACCGCGGGTTTTTATTTGTCGTCTTCTGTTCTATGGAGATGACAGGACTGAGTCCCGTAATGCGGTCCACATCAGGCCTCTCCATACCTCCCAGAAACTGACGTGCATAGGCAGAGAGTGTCTCCATATACCTCCTCTGCCCCTCGGCATATATTGTATCAAAGGCAAGTGACGACTTCCCGCTCCCACTCAGGCCGGTGATGACCACAAGCTCATTTCGCGGTATGGCCAGGCTTATATTGCGCAGGTTGTGAACCCTGGCGCCATATACCCTTATTTCTTCCTTCTGTTCTGACATGGATATGCTCTACAGGTCAGCAGAGACCCTGGAGCCTTTTTCAGGTACCCTGATGATATATTCCTTCCCGGTTGTATTTGTGAGAAACGGCTTCCTGAGCCAGGGATTCATAAATTTCAGCATTTTATAATTAGATCCGAATTGTCTTGAGAACTGTTCAAAGCTTGTGACGGTTGTATCAATCTTCACCTCAGTGTATGGAACAGGTTTGTAGATTTCCTTATCTTCAACGGCGAGTCCGTATTTTTCAGGTTCTGCTATTATCAGTTTAAGGGCTGTTATGCGAAAGATATAGCGTGCCGTCTCATCATTCAGGAGGAGATCATAATAGTTTGATTCCTTCTGTATCTGCACCTGCTCATCGAGGCCGTTCATCCCGTTATTGTATGAGGCGGCCGCCATTGTCCAGCCGCCGTAGCGCTCATAAGCTTTCCTGAAATATTTGCATGCAAAGAGGGTTGATTTTTCGACACTGTACCTCTCATCAATCTCCTTGTTTATTGTCATTCCGTATTCTTTGCCGGTAGCTTCCATTATCTGCCAGAAACCTGTTGCCCCCACCGGTGAGACGGCATTTGAGAGGTCGCTCTCGGCGCATGCAAGATATTTGAAGTCGTCAGGGATACCATTCTCTTTCAGTATCTTCTCTATCTCAGGAAAATAGCGTCCTGCTCTCTTAACGGTAAGGAGAGTTGATCCATGACGGTATGCTGTTGCGTTCAGCTCCCTGTCGAGGCTTTCACGTGTGTCAAAGTTTTCAAGGGGCATAGCCTCACCGGCAAATGACACGTTCTCAGGCAATGTCCACGAGGCCACTGTGGGGATTCCCTCTGCTCCCTCGCCAGGAACCGGTTCCGGGCCCCTGGTTCCGGCAATCACAGTAATAATAAAACCTGCACTTAGCATCATCATTGTTGCCACTGCTG
The DNA here is from genome assembly GCA_035530535.1 of Bacteroidales bacterium. Taxonomy (GTDB): domain Bacteria; phylum Bacteroidota; class Bacteroidia; order Bacteroidales; family VadinHA17; genus SR-FBR-E99. Next base: position 5,237 of record DATKUS010000005.1, on the reverse strand, counting down.
CCTTCCCTGCATTGATTTTCATGATTCGTTAGTCAAATAATTTAAAGGTGCAAAAATAACGAAAAATTTGCTGACAGCGAACAAAATAAAGGAGACAGATATTTAAGATGAGAAAATCGTCAGAACCTCAAGAAGAAGCCTGAGAAAAGGCCGAAGGAGTAGGGCCTTGACAGAGTGCCGGCAAGGTCGCTGAAAGGCGTCAGATAATACCTGAACACCGGCTCAACATTGAAAGATATCACTTTGGAGAAGCTGTATTCCATGCCAAGGCCTACCTGGCTGCTTATTGTATGCATATTTACACCTTCGGTATGTCCGATTGACACCATGTTGTTGCCGTCCATTGCGAATGCTGAATTCTGGACCAGGAAACCGTATGACATCCCTCCTGAAAGGTTCATGTCAATATCCCTGTCAATGACTTTATACCTGAAAAGCAGTGGCACCTCCAGGTAGCGGAATACCTGATGTATTTCATCATTAATAAGGGTAAGAGGATATTTTGACGGGTCTGCCATATCTCGGGGAATAAAGGTACCTACCCTGTTCTTGGAGTCGGCGAGGTAAAGATCGGCGTTTCCTGAGACGACCCTACCTGATGATGTCTCTACGCTGTACAGGTAATTACCCTTGGCGGAGTAAAACTCAGAGAGACCTGCAAATACATCTATGCCTGCTACCACCTGTCCGAGTGATGCCACGCCAATCCCCGACTGAATGCTCAGACGGGGTGACAGTTTATAAGCAAAGGTAAGTCCTGTGGAATAAGTAGGAACACCCTTTTCATTGCTGAGTAGTTCAGCCATTCTGATGTCACCCGGTGTGCCGGAGAAACCCATGGAAGGAGAGATAGATGCTCCGAGGAAGAAGCGTTCGCCAGGGTATTTAAACTGTTCCATCACAGCAAGATCCAGGTCCGGGGATGAAAGACCCAATACCTTCTGAGGAATAATTATGACTCCATCTTCTGTTATCACAGGCTTAGTGCCCTCATCTGCAACGACATCAGGCGAATCCTGCCGGAATGCCAGGGCAGGTAATGAAAGTGTTGCACTGTTGGCAATTGCTTGTTCTTCGTCCCGTGTCGGCATGGGTGCCGTCAATGCTTCTGACACTCTCTGGGGAAGTGCAATGGCATTCGTGGTTGCCTCCCGGACCTCAGGTCCTGAAGGGGTATCATTATCATTCAACACTGATGCCAGCAACGGTTCTGTGCTGACGACTCCATTAGTACGTGTGAACCATGAGACCAGCAGGGTAAGGGTTACAAGAGCCGCCAAGCCTGCCGCAATGCGGAAGACCATTCCGTAACGCCGGCGGGCGCCGGGCATCATGGCGATGTTCTCCCAGACATCAGCCGGGGGAAGGACCTCCAGATTCTTTAATCCATTCCGGAATACAATGTCTATATTTGGCTCTTTATCAAACATTTACCATTCTTCTTGTGACACCCGTGAGAATCATCACCTTTTTCTGCAATATATCCCTCGCTCTTGAGAGATTGGATTTTGAGGTACCCTCGGAAATGTTCAGCATGCTTCCTATTTCCTTGTGTGAATAACCTTCTATGGCATATAAGTTGAAAACCACCCTGTATTTCGGCGGAAGTTCCATTATTATGTTCAGAAGGTCATAGGCTTCCAGCCCGGCAAAATCATCACTTCCCGGTTCTGCTATCGGCTCAGCCACATCTTCAATGTCATCGATCCTGTTGAGATAATACTTGCTGCGGTATCTCTCCAGTGCCGTGTTGACAATGATCCTTCTCATCCATCCTTCAAAAGAACCTTCATGGCTGAAGGCTGACAGGTTTTCAAATATTTTTATAAAACCCTCCTGCAGTACATCCCGAGCCTCCTCAGTGTTACCCGAATACTGAAGACAAACGGCATAAAACCTCGGTGCATACCTTCGGTAAAGCAACTCCTGGTCACGCCTGCTGCCCGACAAACATCCGTTTATTATTTCTTTAGTCTCCTGCAAACCCGTCATTTTCGAACGAGTTATAAAGATAAGAAATAATATCTCAGTTTGTCAATACCTAATTGATGATAATAAGGAAGTAAAGGTTGCGTTGACAATAAAATTTCATGTACCGTTTTATCCGTGTATTGCTTCACCCATGGCAGCTGCTGCAGCTTCCATCACGGCCTCTGACATGGTAGGATGAGGATGGATGCTTCTCATAATATCAACGGCTGTTGCCCCCATCCTTCGTGCCAGCACCATCGAGGCAATAAGTTCAGTCACGTTCATTCCTGTCATATGGGCTCCCAGGAGCTTATTGTCTGTGGCATCGAATACCAGTTTGACAAAACCTTCATGGGCACCGGAAGCCGAAGCCTTACCCGAGGCCATGAACATGAATTTTCCTGTTTTGATCTCTTTGCCGGCTGTTCTTGCAGACTCTTCGGTCATGCCGCACGAAGCCACTTCAGGTGAAGTATAGGTGCATGCAGGGATATTGTTGTAATCGACTGGTTCAGGATTATGACCGGCGATCTTTTCAACGCATACAATAGCCTCAGCCGATGCTACATGTGCCAGTGCCGGACCCGGAACAATGTCACCTATGGCATAGACGCCTTCAATTGAAGTTTTGTAGTACTTATCCACGATTATCTTTCCACGGTCTGTCATGACACTATTCTCCTCAAGGCCTATACCCTCAATGTTTGGTATTACACCAACGGCTGAAAGGACAATGTCTGCCATGATGACCTCTTCTCCTTTCGGAGTCTTAATGGTTATCCTGCAATTATCACCGGTAATATCAACCTTCTCCACCGAAGAGCCGGTCATGACCTTCATCTTTGCTTTTTTAAATGACCTTTCCACTGTGCGGGACACCTCCTCATCCTCGAGAGGCAGAACCCTCGGCATGAACTCCACGAGTGTCACTTCAGTTCCCATTGACCTGTAAAAACTTGCGAACTCACTGCCAATGGCGCCTGAGCCTACCACCACCATGGAGGCAGGAAGAACCGGCAGTGACATTGCCTCACGGTAGCCAATTATCTTTTTGCCGTCCTGTTTCAGGTTCGGTAACTCCTTTGACCTGGCCCCGGTGGCAATAATGATATGCTTTGCACTGTAGGTCTCCGTTGCACCTTCAGAAGTCTCAACCTCAACGGCACTATTGCCTTTCAGTCTCCCAAAGCCCTTGATAATCTCAATGTTATATTTTTTAAAAAGATACTGAATGCCCTTGCTCATGGCATCAGCCACGCCCCTGCTGCGGGCAATGACGGCAGTGAAATCGGCAGCGGTATCGCCTCCGCTGCTGATACCGTATTCCGAAGCGTGCCTGCAGTATTCAAGTACCTGTGCACTTTTTAGGAGCGCCTTGGTCGGGATACATCCCCAGTTAAGACATATCCCTCCAGGCTCAGCTTTTTCCACTACTCCTACCTTCATTCCAAGCTGTGATGCCCTTATAGCTGCCACATAACCGCCCGGGCCGCTTCCTATTACAATGATATCAAAACTATTCATCATTAATCTCTTATGTTAAATTCCTTCTCTTTCCCTTTAGCCATTTTATAACCCTGGCTATCATCCAGAAGATCACCAGTACAAAAACTATCGTCGGACCGGTGGGTAAGCTTGTGACCCATGACATGGCAAAACCGGAGCTTATCCCAACAAAACTTATCACAAACGACCATATCACGATCTGCAGGTATCTCCTGGTAAAAAGCATAATGATATTGGCAGGTATAGTAAGGAGTGATATTATCAGGATCACTCCCGCCATACGGATATTCAGCACAATGGCTAGTCCTGTCATACCCACCGAAATATATTTAAACAGATCCACATGGCGCGTGAATGTCCTTGCGTAGTTCTCGTCAAATGAAATATAGAGCAGGGTCCTGTAGAACAGTGCCGTATATATGATAAGCACAACGGACATAATACCGAGAGCGATCAGGTCTCCCCATGTCACCGTCAGGATGCTTCCGAAGAGATAGCTCATCAGGTTCGGTGCATATCCGGGTGTCATGTAGATAAAGATTATGCCTATTGCCATGCCGAACGCCCATAATATACCGATGGCGCTGTCTTCACGCATCCTGCCCCTGGCGGAAAGGTATTCTATTCCTACTGCCGAGGTGAGTCCGAAGAGAGCAGCTCCGACAACAGGATTAATGCCAAGGTAGTAACCCAGTCCTATACCCCCGAATGAGGCATGTGTTATGCCGCCGCTGAGGAAGACAAGTCTGCGTGATACGATGTAAGTACCTACCAGCCCGGCAGTGATACTGGCAAAAAGAGCTCCTGCAAGGGATTTCAGAACGAAAGAATATGCAAAGATGTTCTCCATGCGTCAGTGTTTATGAAGTACAACATGGGGAACATCACCGTGGGTCACCAGTTGTATGGGACAGCCGTACATTTTCAGGTCTTCCTGTGTTATCTTGCTGTGCGGATGATAGTTAAGACCACCGTTGATGCATGCAAACGATTTTACCCAGGTGGAGATAGTCCCCACGTCATGTGAAACCATCATGATAGCCATCCTGTTATTCAGCAGCCTCAGTTTTTCATAAAAATCAGCCTCAAATGTGGAGTCGACAAATGTTGCCGGCTCATCAAGCAGCAGCAGTCGCGGAGATCCTGTAACCGCTCTTGCCAGGTAAACGCGCTGAAGCTGTCCACCTGAAAGCTCATTAAGCGCCTGCCGTGCCAGGGGTCTGAGACCAAGCTCATCCATTACCATTGCAGCTCTCTTACGGTCATCACGACTCATCCGTCCTGCTGCTCCCTTGTTAGGCATCAGTCCCGAAAGAACAACATCTTCAACAGTGACAGGGAACAGTGTGTCACCCAGTGCAACCTGGGGCAGGTATCCAATCTGACTCATCTTCAGACCGCCGGGAGAAAAATCTATTCTGCCCGAAAAAGGCTTCAGGAGACCCAGAATGACCTTCAGCAGCGTTGTCTTGCCGCCGCCGTTGGGACCTATGATACCTATAAAATCCTCGCTCACAACGGTCATGTTCACATCCCGGAGAACAATCCCGTTCTCATACCCGGCGTTCAGTGATTCAATTTTGAAAAGGGCAGACATGGGAATTTGAGATTTGTGATTTGCGATTTAAAATTGTCTTGCAGTCTGATTGACCTGCGGTCTGATTGTCCTGCGGTCTTGCGGTCTTGCGGTCCTGCGGTCCTGCGGTCCTGCGGTCCTGCGGTCTTGCGGTCCTGCGGTCTTGCGGTCCTGCGGTCTTGCG
>DATKUS010000004.1:0-4345 GCA_035530535.1 Bacteroidales bacterium | reverse complement strand
AGGTGGCAGTGGTGACAACATCGACCCTGCTCATAACCTCGGCAGGCGTCATCTCTTTTCCCATCGCTGAGACCTGCTCCGCGGTGAGTACAACGGCTTTTCCCTTACGGATTTTCTCATTGATCTCTTCTATGCTTCTTTTTTTCGACATAATATATAATAATTAAAGTACTGTCATACAACATTATACAACAACCTGCGCTGCTGTCTGAAAATCTTTGCTCTGGCTTGTGGCTGTCCGCAAAAATCTCAATTTATAATTCCCTCTTCAGGGTAGGTGTTAGCACCTTTCAGGATATTGAATCCGGCGGTTGCTAGAGGTTCTCAGAGCCTAATCTCTCCCCTCTTCTGTATAAACCAAAACTTCTCTTGCGAAAAGAATGGATAGTGATACAAAGATAGTGATTTTTGGATAGGAGCCTCTGACGGGTATTTTTTTACTTTTTTGAAAAGCAATTTCCAGCAGAGATATCTTGTTGCCGCTGTTTTTTGTGCCCTGTTTTTTTCAGAGACAGCACCGGAGGGTGATAATGAAGTCGCCTGCCGAGGCACATGTTCTGAATGGAAAGAGAGAGTGTACTCTGATTCCGGTTATTTTCCTGATAAATAAAAATGAACTCCGAGAGAAAGTCTGAACGTTTCGAACATCATTTCAAGATCCGGATTTGCTAGTCTGGCATCAAATCCAAGCTGTACCTGTCCCTTGATTGATTCGCTTCCGCCACGGAATGTCAATGCAGGCTCAAGGAGCCAGGAAGAGCTGTTCTGTTTAAGTTTGTTAAGTTCATCGAGATGATATACCGTATTATAAATATTTATCTCTTTGAAATTTAATCTGCTGAGACGGCATGAAAATGCGGCTTCCACCCACCCTGATCTAATGCCGATATCTGGCTGGATGAATATCTTGGAGAATGATATGTCAGCCGTCCCGTCAGGTTCCCTGTCCCACAAATACCATGTGCTGAATTCTGAGAATGTAAAAGAATGATGTTGTGAGCCCTGGCCATATCCGCCGTATATTTCAAATATTCCGGTCTCGCTGAATGATGTATAGAATCCTAAAGAGCCTTCAAAATAGGAAAGTTTGGAAAAATCCCTGTAGGACTCGGTTTCGTGATTATTCCCTCCCGTCATAAAATTTGTTGATAATGCCACATGGCCTGGCAAAGAGTAACCAGCCTGCAGTTCAACACAGTTATTAACCACGCCAACGCTTCCTGCAATACTGCCTGAGAACACATCACGTTCATCAAATAATGGGACATGTTGGACATTGGGAGAATAATAAAAATGAGGATATGAGCAACAGTTCAATAAAATCAGGGTTCCGGTAAAAAGCAGAAGATTAAACTTTTTCATTACTACCTATCTGAAATAGTTATCTACAAACCTCAACAAATCAGTAAATCAAAGTTAAACAGGATTTTAGCTGAAGTCAAATTTATTTTGAGTCACTAAGAAACAAGTCCTGGCATCGGGAAGAAATTCCGGGGCATGCAATGGTATGATATAAAGTGAGTATCTTTAGAATAGGTTTTTCCGGATCATTTTAGATAAACTGCATCATGAACAAGAACAAGATCCTCTCAATTGCCGGTATAGCCTTTGCTGTACTGGCACTGTTTTTTATTCTACAACCATCTATGGCACAGAGACCCTACATTACAGACCTTAACCTGGACCGCTACCTTGGCGTCTGGTATGAGACAGCCCGTTTCCCACACTCATTTGAGAAGGGACTGGTGGGAGTGACAGCTACCTATTCACTGCGTACTGACGGGAAGATAAAAGTTGAGAACGCCGGTTTCAGTGGCACCCTTGACGGGGAGAGGAGCCTGGCCCTCGGCAAGGCTAAGCTTGCTGGAAAAGCTACGGACGGACACCTGAAGGTATCTTTCTTTCTCTTCTTTTATGCTGATTATTTTATTATGGATCTTGATCCTGACTACCAGTGGGCACTGATAGGCAGCAAGTCTGACAAGTATCTCTGGATACTGTCACGCACACCGCAGATGGACGATATCACCTATAACATGATACTTGATAAAGCCCGCGGTCTCGGTTATGACCTGAAACTGCTATACAAGGTGCCACAGAAGCCCATCCAGTAGCAGTCACCTGTCCTGATTTTATTTAATTTCAAGAGTGCCGTGCAGTTGCAGATCTGCTGATGAGGATCCTATTGACAGGTTTACCTTTCCTTTTTCAAGCACAAAAGCATGCTTGTCAACATCCCAGTATTTCAGATCGTCAGTCTTTAATGGAATAGTAATTATCTGCGACTGGCCTTTCATGAGATGAACCCTGCTGAATCCCTTAAGGGCAATTGCGGGTCTGTCGACTGTTGATTCCGGGAAACTGACATATAACTGCACAACCTCATCACTGTCATAATTACCGGTGTTTTCAAGCCGGAATGTGACATTTATCTCTCCGCCCTCTTTAACACTCTTTCTATCAGTCTTCAGATCCGAATAACCGAATGTGGTATAAGTCAGGCCATATCCAAACGGGAAAAGCGGATCTGGTTTGCTGTATTGATATGTGCGCCCTTTGCGGATGTCATATTCAAGTATGGGCAGCAAGTCCTCGATTGACGAGGGCCATGTTTGAACCAGACGTCCTGCCGGGCTTCTCCTGCCGAAGATCACATCGGCAAGCGCATTGCCCAGCTCCTGGCTTGACTGTGAAATATGAAGAATGGCAGGCACATTTTCTTTGGACCAGTTAATGGTATAGGGAAAGCTGGAGACGATAACCAATACTGTATTTGGGTTGGCAGCATAAACAAGTTTCACCAGATCTTCCTGTTCCAGTGACAGGGCCTGACGGTCAATCTCCTCGCGTCCGTCGCTGGCTACCTGGTTTTGCCCCCACGGCAAACCGTAACTGAGAGGATGGTTACCAATGCAAACAATAGCCACATCTGCTTTAGCTGCAGCAATGACTGCCGAGTCTGCTTTGTTGGATTTCGCAAACAGGACATTAACATTATCGCCGACAGCATTTCTCACTCCCTCTAATACTGTTATCCTGTACGGCGGTGTGCCGGAATACCAGTCAGGGACTACCAGGTCTGCACTGGGACCAATCACAGCAATGGTCTCTGTTTTCTTCTTATCCAGCGGCAGTGTCTGTTTATCGTTTTTCAGCAACACAATTGACCTCACTGTTGCTTCGCGTACCAGCTCTCTGTTTTCGGTTTTTAACCACGGTGCAATAGTGTCAGTGATACCGATTTTCAGGTATGGGTTTTCAGATTCATTCTCCCGGTCCAGTAAACCTAATTTCAGCAACACCCGCAGAGTGCCACGCACAGCCCGGTCTATCTCTTCTTCCCGGATAAGACCTTCTTTTACTGCTTCAGTCAGAGGTCCTTTAAAATCGTCAAGGAACATTGTTGTGCCAGCATCAAGACAGCCTTTAGCTGCTGCCTTCAGGTCCGGGAAGTACTTGTGATGAGTGACCAGCTGACGGTATGCGCCGCCGTCGGTGGCGATGATCCCATTCTGACCCCATTCATTGACAGTGACATTCTTGAGGACGGGGTGAACGGTACACGGAATACCGTTGTACTTATTATAGGCAGTCATAAATGCCCGGGAACCCCCTTCAGTGACACCTTTATAAAAGGGATAGGAATAGTATTCGCGGAAGAGTCGTTCGTCGAAGTCGGAGGAGTTTTGCGCACGGTTGTTTTCGTTGCTGTTGGCAAGGAAGTGCTTCATCAGGGAAGCTGTCTTCCAGTATTTCGGATTGTCACCCTGGAGCCCCATAACGAAGGCAACCACCAGTCGTGATGTCAGGAAAGCATCTTCGCCATAACACTCTTCGGTACGGCCCCAGCGCACATCCCTTCCCAGGTCAGCATTAGGTGCCAGCACTATCAGTCCAGCGCTGGCATAGTCAGGATTTTGCGTCAGATAACGGCATTCTTCGGCTTCCAGGGCGGCTGCCTTTTCAAGAAGTTGCGGGTCCCACATCTGTGCCAGCCCGATAGCCTGAGGGAAGGTGGTGGTTACCGATGCACCCTTTCCCCTGACAGCCCAGTTGGCAGGACCGCTGAGGGCAAGTCCGTGAAGGCCTTCGACAATTCTTGTGCCTTTTATTCCCAGGCGTGGTACTGACGGCCGGGTGGAGAGACAGTTGATCTTTTCATCGAGGGTCATCAGTGAAATAAGGTTGTCAATCCGTTTTTCATCATCAAGTTTAATGTTCTGGAACTGGTAGGGCTGTGCCTGCAACCTGGTATGGGTCAGGCAAATAATTAATAATATGGCGAATCCCTTCATTTTGAGGATTTTTACTTCAACATGATCTTTAGCGAAGTTAAGCGATAAAT
>DATKUS010000003.1:0-6763 GCA_035530535.1 Bacteroidales bacterium | reverse complement strand
CCGTCAAGCTCCTCAACAGTCTCCAATGGTTTTGATGTACTTTTACTTGGCATCAAATCCAAGAAATCATCTACTTTGGAACATGATAAGAACATGATCGAAGCCAGTATGATTCCTGTAATTCTATATGTTATACTTGCTAACTTCATAACTAATAATATTAATGTTATAAACCGAATTTCAAACCGAAGGTAAATTTAGGCTGTGGTTTCTGTGTCCCAATCGGATATTCAGGATCTTCCCCAAATTTGTTTGCCATAATGGTAAACAGGTCATTGCACTGTGCATATATTTGAAGCCTGTTGATCCCCAGTTTCTGCAACTTTACTCTTGGAAGGTCATATGAGAGGTTTATCTCCTGCATCCTTATATGTGAAGCGCTCTCAGTGAGGTAACTCAGGTACGGATAGAATCTGTCCCAGAAATAGAACCTCGCTTCATTGGTTTGCAAAGGAAGAGGTACTGTCACCATAGGATCACCATTAACCACTTCATCATATTTCTGATTTGGAAGAACAGCTCCGTTCCACCAGACAGGATAGTTGAAAGATTGTCTCTGAAAGACATGACCAAATTTGCCTGTGACAATAAATGAGAAGTTAAAATCGTAGAATTTGAGCATGCTTGTCAGTCCCAGGGTGTAAGGAGCAACCTTAGTTCCCATATTCACCATATAATCACGTCCGTCACCCGGAGTCCAGCCCGTAAAATTATAGGTTACATCACCGGGTCCTTGCACCTGAGGCTGCAAGTTTGGATTATCAACCGTCCCCTCATTTTTAATGCCGGCATATACGAAGCTCCACAACTCCTGCGAGTTATATCCTTCAACGTATGCTCCGCCGTAAAGACTGTATGCCGCATAGCTTGCAACATATAGTTTCTCAATCTTGTTCTTGTTGTATGCAAAGTTAAGTGCCCCTTTCCACCATATTTCACTACCCTGGATATCCTGAGTCGTTCCAATTTCAATCTCTATACCCCGGTTGCTCATCTCAGCATTATTCATCTTGGAAGATGTGCTTCCATTAACTGAGGGTATGGAGATCACAGCAATAAGATCCCTGGTGTACTTGTTGTAAAGATCGACTTTACCATAAACATTCCCGTTAAAGAGTGAATAATCAACTCCAAAGTTCCATGTCCCCGTCTTCTCCCATCGCAGGGTAGGGTTACCAAGACTTGGTACAGCTGTTGTTGTCTCCTGGGTATACGTATTTACAGTAGTACTTGGACTTACAAGCGGCTGGAAAGAAGTTGTAAGATCAACGTTTCCGTTGTACCCGAATGTAAGTCTGGCGGAGAGTCTGTCAATGAAATCAACTCCTTGCATAAAATCCTCTCTGAAGATGTTCCAGCCTGCACCGACAGACCAGAAAGGTGCATAACGGTATTTAGGATCGTCAGTAATAAAGTTCGACGCATCAGAGCGGATACTTCCTGTCAGAGAGTATTTTGCATCATAGGAATATGTTGCATTGGCATAAGCTGCAAAGTAACGTCTCGTACCATAACTGAATGAATTGTTATAGGAGAAGGTCTGAGAAGAACCCAGCCAGTTATAAATAAGTTTCACGCTGCTTCCACCAGGTCCGTTGGGAAATGTTCCGACAGAAAGCTTATCGTCATTGTATCCATAAGTCCTTGGGTTATTGAAACCCTGGGCTATGCGATCAGAAAATTCAATACCGGCAAGAGTATAGAAATCATGCTTCCCGATAGTTTTTCCATAATTAAGCTGATTTCTCAGTATCAAAGCCTTGACTTCCCCCCTGCTCTGATCAAGAAATCCACCTTTGGGCAGGTTAAGTGTCACTGCATTTGTTGTTCTGTTCCAGGTTGAGGCAACATTAACCGCTTGACGAACAGTGCTGGTGTTCTCATTATAAACTGACTTATTATAAGTATTATTATATTCATATTGTGCCCTTGACTCAAATGTAAGACCCTTAATAATCTTAAAGATCAAAGCAGCAGTTATCCGGGTATCAATATTCCTGTTGGTAATAGACCTATTTTCTATCTCCTCAACAGGATTGTAGAAGAAGGAGTAAGGGAAGTTTTCAACGGGAACCGTAGACATTGCGGGCAAATAATTGAACCCTTTCGGAATATTTAAAAGCTCCCCGTTTTCATCTTTTAACATAAGGTGCGGTGCCAGGCCCTGAATGTCAGAGAGGCCAACTCCATTATTCTCTATGGTGGTGTATGCCAGCGTTGCTCCAAGTTCAAAGTTAAGCCAATCAGATACAGTGGCGGTATTTCTGTAGCTTATAATATCTCTCTTATTACTTGAATTTTTGAAGTTGGAATTATTCTGTTCGTGCAGAACTGAAAGAAAGTTCGACATTCTTTCAGATCCACCCATAAGAGTAAGGTTATACTGTTGAGTACTTGGATTCTCAAGCAGAAGGTCACTTATCTGCTGAGAATTATCAAGACCACGGTAAGCACTAATGGCAGCATCTCTTTCGCCCAGGGTAATTAATCCATTGTAATGGTCCCACATGAGCTGTTGTGTGGGAGTATAGGTCCTGTAATATCCGTCATCAACAGTTCCCATATAGGCTCTTGCTCCCCATTTATTAAATGATGCTAATTCATAGTCAATCACTTCACCGGAACTTGCAACCGGCCTGATATAACTGAGATCAAATTTAGGCGCGAACTTATAAAATGCATTAAACTCGATTCTCAACGGCACCTCTTTCTTTGCCTTTTTGGAAGTAATAACAATCACCCCATTGGCGGCTTTTGCTCCCCATATTGATGCGGCGGCAGCATCTTTTAGGAAGGTTACGCTTTCAACATCATTTGGGTTTATCGAGGAGAATCCCTTTTCAGTTGGGAACCCATCAATGACAACCAGCGGTTCTTGTGTCGCATTTAATGAAGTCTGACCACGTATTTCAAAAGTCGGGTTACCATCAACATCAAGCCTGGCCTGGACACCGGCGGTTGTTCCAATAAGGCGTTGTGCAATATTCGTAGTAGGCTTATCTATCTGCTCAATGCCAACTATACTATAGGCACCGGTTACTCTCTCTCTGGAAATTGTCTGATAGCCTGTTACCACGACTTCATCAATCTGGGTAATATCTTCCTCAAGAACAACATTAATGACTTGCTGGTTCCCAACCCTTACTTCCACCGTCTTCATCCCAAGAAAGGAGAAAAGCAATTGGACCTCTGTAGGGTCAAGTTCAATACTGAACTCTCCATCAGCATTTGTAGCAACGCCCCGTGTTGTACCCTTGGGAGAAACGGTAACACCAGGAACTGGAGAACCATTGATGGCTGTTACTTTGCCCTTGACAATCTTTTTGTCGGATTGAGGAACAATTACAACAAGGTTATCATCAAGTAATTTATATGAAAGATCTGTTTCATAAAAAAGCCCATTCAGGACTTCACTTATAGAGGCTTCGAGTTTATTAACCGAAACCAGTGCATTTAAATCCACAAACTCATCATTGTAGAAAAAATTATAGTCACTCTGTCTTTCGATCTCTCTAAATACGTCACGCAGCGTAACATCATTCATTTCCAAATTCACCTTTTCGGGCTGAGTAAATCCCGGGGTGGCAAAAACGGTAGTTAAACCAAGGAACAGAAGAAGTAGGGTTACTTTCATAATTCGAAGGATTTGTTTACTACCAGAGTTTTTAATTAGATCTGGGGTTTTTTTCATAATTTTGGATGTTTTAAGTATCACACTTAATACGCCTGGACACTTCCAGGCTTTTGGCCATGGGAGATTCCGCCAAATCTTCCATGGCTTTTTTATTTCACTTTTTCCTGTTTGTAAGCTTCATATAGTCAGAGGTAGCCTCTTTGTTTTCATCAATGTATACTATCTGTTTATCAACATTATAACTGATTGGAGATGTCATTTCAAGGGCTTTAAGCACCTGTTCCAGGCTATACTCCTGAAGGGTACCGGTATATTTGAAATCTTTAAGTTCTTCCTTCAAAAAAATAAATTGTACATCATACCTTCTTTCTATCTTCTTCGAGAGATCAGAAAGTGTTTCACCGTCTATTATCAACAATCCATCCTTCCATCCTGTACTCTTCTCTGTATCATAGGCATCAATCAGATCCACCTGTCTCACCTTCTGCAATCTGATACTCTCCGCCTCTCTTACAGTAACAGGTCTTGATTCAGTAACATGCTCATCAACCTCAGGTATCGACGCTGTTCTCCTGGCAAATACAACTTTCTGATTGGGTCTGAGCAATATCTCCTCGCTTTCTCCGGTAACCTCATTCAATTTTTCAACCTTCATAGAGCCCCTGACCAGTGTTGCCTCAACTATTTCTTCATCACTGTAACATTTTACATTAAAGGCTGTCCCCAATACCTGAATATGTATAGCAGCTGTTAGGACTTCAAATGGCAGACTCTCCTTAGCAACGTCAAAAAAGGCCTCACCATCAAGATAAACATGCCTGTCCTCGATATTAAAAGCTGATGAATACCTGAGCGTTGTCTTTGAGTTTAGCCATACTTTTGATTTATCAGGCAAAGTCACCTCAGTCTTCTGTCCTGCAGGTGAATAAATGGTTGTAAAAACACTCCCGTCTGCAACAATCATTTTAGATCTGACAAAAAATCCGCTCCAGGCTGCCCCGGCAAGAAGAAGCACAATTAACAGAACAGCTGCAACTTTCTGGTACTGTAAGATATAGTGCTTTACAAAAGATACAACCTGCAAAGGTTTTGATCTGGAAATACGATCCTGAATTTTCTTCCAGATCTCTCCTTTCATTTTATCATTATTAAATACCTCCTGTGAGGATAGTATTTTAACAATTTCAATTGCTTTGTTTATCTCTTCGTAAAGATCCGGATTTTGGTCCATGACCGTCTTCCAATAGAGGTCAAGGTTCATATTTTCTTTACCTTGCTTTATCCAGACAACGAAACTCTCATCTGCCAAAAATTCTTTAGCCGTACAGCCAGAGTAGTCCTTTCTGAATAATTTTTCTGTGTCCATCAGTTTTCTCTATTATTATGATTATACATGAATCCTCTTTTTTATCCCATTTATGCGGATAATTTGTCGAATTTTTTTTTCGATAGATAAAATATCAGGAGATAGGAAGAGTCTCAGCAGCACTAGAAGCTATGAATATAAATAGCAAAACAGATCCGATTTTTTCTCTCAACCGCTCGATTGCCCTGTAAATAAGCTTGTAAGTACCTCCGATGTTCATCTGAAGGATCTCTGATATCTGCTCATATGCCATATCTTCATAAAACCGGAGATAGATGGCTTCAAGCTGCCGTGAAGTCAGAGCTGAGAGTCCTTTTTGAATTTTCCTTCTGACTTCCTCTGTCTTCTCATTATTGATAATCAACTGATCAGGAGCGAGCTCAATTCTGAAATCATATCTCTCATCATTAAGTCTCTCCTGAAGGTAAACGGAATTTTTTCGGAGTTTTCTGAATATTATAGTACGAAATGCTTTAAACAAGTAAGGTTTGACAATTTCCGGGTCACCCAGGGTCAACCGGTTATTCCAGAGCTTTACAAAAAGATCCTGAACAGACTCTTCAATAATGTATCTTTCTGAGCTGAATTTGTGTCCATAATTGATCAGAACAGAATAAAACTTATTGAACAGGAACTCAAAAGAGAGTTCATCACCCTTCTTAAAAGAATGCCAGTATTGCAAATCATCATTTAGTGCATTTCCCTTCATTGTATCACTTTTCGCGTTCAAAAATATGCAAATATATTTATAGCACACACTCAGCATGATCTATATGATATAGAAAGCAGAGACATTACATGCAATGTCTCTGCTTCAACCAAAACCAATTAATGACAATTATCTTAACAGATATACCCTGGCCCAGTCTGCTGGCAAGCCTCCGCGACGTGACCTTCCTTCACCCTGTCCTTCAACAGAGAGCATAAGCTTTCTGATACCTGCAACTGGCACATCAATTTCAACGGGAGCATCTTCAGCCCCGAGAGGGGCACTTCGCCATAACTCATTGCCATCACCCATGACAACAAAAGTTACTGTCTGACCGGGCTGACCTGTGGCAATGTTATCATCAACACTAACCAGTGCTTTAAAAGAGAGGAACACGCCTTTGATATCATATTCCCTGAGGGATCCCGGCATCATGCCAATACTTTTGTCGTAACGCTTCCCATCAATAGTGACCGGCCATGAGAACCTTGAGGATGAACCGGTAAATGGCAGATCTGCCAGGCTGGTCTCACTGTATAAAAGTGCTGAGGGAGAGAATTTTACTTCGTAGCTTCTTGTGTCATTGGGATTTCTCTGGTTGACAGTGCCGTCATCCCATACGGTCCGTACATCAACCGAGTACTCTTTCAGGGGGTCCAGGTCACTTATTTCAAAGAAAGATGAAGCGGTATATCCCTGAAGCTTACCGTCAAGGTAAACCTGGTAACCGACATTGAGATAATATTGTGACCGCCAGGTGATGCGCACAGCATCGATCCCTGTTGAGGTCACCCTGACTCCGTCAGGCTGTCTTACCGCATAGCTGAAAGCATAGTCCGGTTCAAATGTGACACTCCAGGCAACGTCACCGGTTTCAGGAGCAGTAAATAAAACAGTGGCCCATCCCTGGTGGTTTGAAATCCTTGGCGTTAAGATAGTCTTGCCGGCTTTTGCTGTTACATTTTTGACTCTGAAATATTTCCCTCTGGGGTAAACAAACTGCAGACTGTAATCGTCACCGGCAGGAAGAGTACTAATGCCACTGATAGTTGTA
>DATKUS010000002.1:0-9961 GCA_035530535.1 Bacteroidales bacterium | reverse complement strand
CTATCCTGTCAGTAATAGCATCGCACACACGGAACGATGAGATATCATTTGCAGACTCAGAGATAAAAACTGCAACCTTCACCGATTCCGGAAGGTAACCCAGCTGGTTGATCCTGATCCACGACTGCCCTGATGCGCCATTAAGCAGGGCACAATAAAAAAGAACAATAAGGCATCCCCTTTTCATTTCAGTACTTTTTTTCCAGTGTTGCATTTCTGAAATAGTGCTTAAGTATTTCACCGTATGTGTAACTTCTTGCTCCCATTACTGCGGCACCTATCTGGCAGAGGCCCACACCATGGCCCCATCCGGCACCGTGAAGTACAAAGGAAACTGATCGCGCATCACCCCTCTTCTCAACAAAAAATGCTGAGCTGTATAGATGGGTCTTTGAGAGTGCCTTCCTGATCTCGAGTTCTTTGCCTATTATCATGGTCTTTCTGCTTCCCTTAATCTTCAGTCTCACAATCCTGGCCGAGGTCCCCCTGGCAAGCGGAACCAGGTCAGTGATATTCCCGAAATCAATGCCGGTGCGATCCCTGACAAGCTCACTCAGCTCATTCTGTGAATAGATTACTTTCCATCGGAAGAAGTCATTGGTCTCCTGGTCATAGCTGTTGAGCACCTGCCTGAGTGTCTGTTTATCATTGGTATTGCAGAACGACTCCGGATTTCCGGCAATCCATTTCACTGCATTTTCTTCATTGGCCAGATCAAGGCTGAACCCTGACGGAGCAGCAGCATTATCAACTATCTTCTGAAGGTATGGATGATTCACCGGCTCCCAGGCATTTTCAAACAGTTCTGTCACTCCTCCGCAGCATTTTGAATAGCGTGCATCACAGATAGCACCTCCGTATACCAGTACTTCACCGCGGGTATCGCTGATGACCTTTTCAACAAGGGAAGTCGAAGCCCTGGTGATGCCCTGATAACGCTGGCAGTGATCATCAGCGCAGACATCAAAATTATGATGATCCTCACGGTCATACCAGCGGGTTATTTCTTCATCGGTTACGAAACTTGTCCTGTATTCCGTCGTCTTTTTCTCAAGTAGTTTACTCTTCTCGGTCTGAGCCAGCAGCCAGCTTCTTGAGATCACCGCATGAGCTTTCAGAAGTTCTGCAGATGAAGTGGCGCTCATCTCCGATGATATAACACTGACGAGATAGTCTTCAATTGAAAGAATGTTGACAGCAGTAAGTTTTTCGTTTTCAACAATGAATTTCAGTTTGCCCTTAAAGGACTGATCCTCATTGCGCTGCCAGTGAAAATTAATTCCTATGGTAACCGCATGGAGGGTAAAGTGAGATTTATCCGGCTCCTCCGGCACAAGGGTTATCTCCGTCCCTGCCTCCGCAATGTGGTCATCACTTTGGAAAAAGATCTTACTATCGCGGTAAAAGGCAGTCCAGAGACCATCCAGTTTCATAGAGCCGCCTCCATCGGTAAACATTCCTGCAAGAGTGAATGTAAGCCCTGTTCCAGAGACAATCCCCACACTGATCTCCGGTGTTTTAACTGTTCCTGTCATAGGATATCTTTTATTAGTGGTGACAGTTCTTCATCACTTAGGCATACCTGTCCGAAAATATCAGATATATCAGAAGCAGTGATCTTATTAAAGTCCTCTTCCCTTGGTGTGATTACCACACCGCCCATATCTACCGATGCAGGACTGAGGATTATCTTTGTCTTGTCTTCGGCAAAAAACTGTGAGGGTCTGTGGAGCTTGCGGGGTATAATATGAATTACCCACTTTCCGTCAGAGAATGAACAGAGAATATTGAGCATCGGTTCCGGCCTGTCAGGCTGCAGCAGCAGGAAGCGTGAATAAAACCTTTCAAAGGATGAGGCAAGCTTCTCCGCAACGAACCCTTCAAGAGATGCGATCCCTCTGAGGTAATTGTTCCACTGCCACATCTTAATATCCTCTTTCTGAGAGACCAGGGAGCAGTTCTTTTTCCCTGCAAAGTCATTCTCTACCGGCAGGAACCCTTTATTCCCCGCCTGAAAATGAAGGTGATCAGGGGCTGAAGCTCCGCACTGAGGTCCATTGTAAAAGATCACAAAGTCAGTAAGTTCCTTAGCAAGGGCCAGCATTTTTCTGAAGCTATTCAGTATCCTCTGGTCAGTGTGGTCATCAGAGACTATTGTGAGGTGCCTGTTAAAGATCGGGAAGGGATTGACAAGGATGGTACAGTTTGTATCAAAGAGGAGGCCGCGTTGCTGTGGCGGCCTGTTTCCGGCGCACAGGAAACAGGGTCTGGCTTCTATCGACCTGGTGTCTACTTTCGCTGCCGATGAGGTGATCCGGCCGGGATTGAACTGAACAATGAGATCAAATGCCCCGAAGTTGATTTTCCGGACCCGTACATTTTCAAGCTGTTTATAGTTAGCACTTGCCAGGTCCCAATCGCTTAGCTGGCTGATGAACAGATTGTTTACGCTCTCTGAATATCCCATTTCCCGTATTGCGTTATTTTCAACTGTCTCCGAGCATCTGGCGGCGTGCAAGAAGCTCAATGGTCCTGATCTTGTCTTTATACAGATTATAAGTATTCATCTTATTCACATCAAGGGCAGCATCTGAGTTTTCATCCCACCTGCGGCACAGGTATAGAGGTTCATATATACGCCCGATCTGAAAATGTCTGCTTATTGCCAGCCCTGCGGCATAGTCCTCTCCGTAACTCACATTCGGTATCCTTATGTTTCTGAGCACAGGAGTGTAAAATGCTCTCGGTGCCCCCAATCCGTTAATGCGAAGTGCATTATTTCGCCCGTTATCCGGTGTCCACTCTTTGTGATCGATCAATCCCGGCGGTATATCCTGCAGGTCGAAGTTCACCATTTTGTATGACCCGACTACCATGGCGCACTTCTGCGTATGGAAGGCATCAACCACCCTGGAAATGACATTGTCATCAATATAAAGATCGTCACTGTCAAGCTGAATGGCAAATCTTCCGCACTTTTCACTGAAGAGGGCTTCATCCCAGCATCCACCAATTCCAAGGTCTTTTCTTTCAGGGATAATATGTACAACACGGTTGTCCTTTTCTGCAAATGTCTTTATAACATCTGTAGTTCCGTCAGTAGAATAATTGTCAACTATGATCAGGTTAAAGCTGTATTTTGTCTTCTGGCTGAGAACTGACTTAATTGCATCTCCGATGGTTCTGGCCCTGTTCTTTACGGGAATGACCACTGACGCTTCAGTATCAAATTTCTGTGCCTCAAAGGTAATCTCTCTGAAAACAGGCTTCAGCCATGCATTTATTTCTTTAAGATGGTCTGTGCATGCTTTTTCCATCTCTATCTGAACAGTCCTGTTCCTGGGATCAACATAGTCAAACTGTTTTTCGCCCGTCCTTCGTGTGTCACTCTCAACCTCGGAATAGAGCAACTCCTGAATATGTACCAGTTTGTGTGTCTGTGATATCTTCAGCCTCAGGTCATAGAGACCGGCAAACTGGTAGCTCCCGTCCATCCGTTTACAGGCATCCCTGAATTCCTTTGCACGGTACAGGATCACAGAACCGAAGTTAAAGTCGTCACGCAGGCTGCCTTCCTGGTAATCAATTACGGGATGAGGTGACAGCTTACCGTCTTTGTTTTCATAATAGTCTGAATAGACAAACCCCGCACCGGTGTCATTACATATCTGTATCATACGCATGAGGGCAAACTTCCCAAGATCGAGAGGAAAAGTCTTGCTGTAGATAACCACAAATTCGGTATCTGCAGCCTCAGCCATCTTTTTGAGAGCCTCGGTGGAGGCAAATCCTTTTGCATATATCACTCCGGCATCTTCATCAGGTAAACCCTGGATATGATCTTCAGGAACAACTACATGTATTCTTTTTACGATACCCGATCCTTTCAGTGAGGAGAAGGTCCGGTTCAGGGAGTCGTTGTCTGAAAAGGGTATAAAACATGTTACGGTATTGTTCATCACGTAATGTTATTTTGTTATTAAGAATTCCATTATCTGATTCATCATTCTGTTCCTTTCAGTTTCAGCAATAATAGTCTCAAAAGGAAATCCCAGCACCAAAGTTCTGTTTTTTTCACTATGAATGACTCCTGCGGAAGTATTATTCGAAGTGTACCTGAAAGCAGTGACTGATGATTTGTCAGCAGGGACTATATCATCAGGGGCTTCCGCTCCGTAGACTTCACCTGTTTGCTGTGTATTGAATTCCAGGGAACCGCTGAACCAGGGAAGGACAATATCTGTGGGATACACTCTGCCCTCTTTTACGGCATGTCCTGTCATATATTTAAAATGCAGGAAGTCTTTAGCAAAAACAGTAACAGATGTATCACCTGTATTGTGAAGATCTGTTCCTACATAAGACCCCGACATAAACAGGGATGTGCCTGATCCGGTTATCTCTTTGATTTTGCTTATGAACTCGGGGGTATATATCTGAAAGTCCTTTTTTGTTGTATCATATAAAGCTGCTGTCGTCTTTTCCTCACCGAAGATCAGGTCTGCAACTTTAAAGGGAGAGATATCAAAATCTGTACGTGTGAATACCTCGTCACTGACGGAACAGAAAGAGTAACCTGCTGCCATTATTGCTTTTCCATGTATAAAGGCAAAATCGAACGTGTTACCCGGAAATATTTTCCCTTCCATATCCGAATGAGAAGCACCCCAGCCAGGATCGTCATCATCTGACCAGGGGAGGTTGCGCTCGTAGTCGTACTGATCACCCGTGCCGACAATCTCATAATGATCTGCCACGCCGCGGTCTCTCCACCATGCCACACCTGCCATTCCTCCGCGGTCAAACCATTCCGGACCCGAAATACGGTCAAAACCATTGACAACAAGGACGGTATTATCAGAGCCTCTTTTCAGTCCCACGGCTACTGTCTCTGATTCAAAGCTCTCCCCTCCGTCATTGAAGGCGGTGACCCTGAAGCTGTATACTGTGTCATAGTTTGCCAGTTCTATCACAGTTGATGTTTCCGTGACGTCATAACCGTTATCGAAACCGTTATCTCCTGTGCGGGTGTATATTCTGTAGCCTGTGGGCTGTGCCGAGGGTTCCAGCGGGTCTATGGCGGGCGCCCAGCTTAATAATACCCTTCTGCCTTCAGACGGTATAACCGCGAGGTCCATGACAGGCAACGGTTGCACTGCATATTCCCTCCCTTCAGAGAACGCCACGTATCTGAGCATCCCTTTATAGACAGCGCGGCTGACATGAAACCGGAATCGCGGGTCGAGCCCGTAACGCTGGTCCCCCTGGTTCTGATGCGAGAGCAGCTCGAGAAGCATGGCAGGCACTTTGGGTGTCCTGGATTCCGAATATGATCTGTCCCACAGGCCACGACGTGTCCACCTGGGATTGAAGAGCACAGATATATCATCAACTATCTGTGTCTGAATCATATCAGTGAGATCCCTGCTTGCCATGCGGCTGGTGCCGTCGGGGAATTTTCCGTTGCCGGCGGCTGTGGAATAAATGCCCAGAGTTCCTATTATTGAGTCATCCGGAGTGATTCCGGCATCGGAATGAAAAGCAAGAGCAAGGTCTATCGGAAGGCCCAGCCCTGCTGGCTCCTTTTCATCTGAAGATCCGGCAACCGGACCCGTCAGGTAGTTAACCCACGCACCACGCGACTGATAATCGTCATTATAGTCATTCTTATTCCGGTTCAGGCTGTAAACAAGGGTGTCAGGCATTCCGGCATACTGGAGATAGTACCGCGCGGCCTCAAGATATCTTGGTTTGCCGCTGAGCTTCCAGGTATGGCTTATGGTATCTGAAGGCTCCCTGAGCGAGGTTGCCGGAGCATTTTCAATCAGTGACCACTGATTGGAGGTAATGACTTCCGAGGGTCGGCGTGCCACATTCCCTATTCCTCCTCCAAACCTCACCGCATCAAGCGATGTAATCCCAACGTTACCGGCAGTTACAGAAACAGCACCTGCAGAACCGTTTTTCCCTGCATTGAAGTGAAAAGTGCCCAGGTATATCCATGTACCACCCCCGACAGTCTGATTGATGATAAAACCTGTACTCCCTCCGCTGTGTCTTACAGTGTATCTTACAGAACTGCTGTTTTCAGGCGAGAGGGAGTATGAAACATAAACCGCATAATATCCCTTCCCGGGGAAGTCCGCAATATAGTCAGCAGTACCTTCTTTTATCCCCACGGAGGTTCCTTTCCTGAACGGATTGTCACCGGTAAATATGGTATCAGTTAAAAGAAACCCCTGGGCTTTCACCTGCTGCTGGGCAGAAAGGTGTATGACAAATTCTGATTCTCCCGATGAACGGTCGTTGTCAACTATGACTTCATTGATTTGTGTATCTCTTTCCCTTGGCAGAAAAACAGTAGCTCCAGCATTCTCAAGCATCCTTGTCAGGTATGGCAAAACATAACCCATCACTGAAATATCCTCAACTGTCCCGAACAGCCTTGCCCTTTGCCATTCCCACCGGTCGAGGGGCATATCAAAATAGTAACCGTGACTGTGCCAAATCGCCAGGTTACTTTCATTCAATCCTTTAGCAGGAGTTATCCCGTCGAGCTTCCTGATGAGTACGGGCCCTCTGGCTGACCTGGGTGACAGCCTGGCGCTGTCAGTGGGATATGACTCTCTGAAATAGTTTGGTATCAGGTCGCCGGCCAGAAATCCGTTTGTGAAAATATTTATCCGGTAATTCCTGAACCTGCGGCCCAGGGTTTCCCTGACAGAATTTTCAAACATGGCGAGGCTCTCTTCCCTGATGGGATTATATGAAAATGCAACCGGGAACCAAAGATCAATACTCCCCTTTTCTTCTGTAACTCTCAGAGAATCAACCTTTATCTTTTCCGGATAATGCCAGTTTGTGACAGGATTAGTCCAGGTACCAAGTTTTGTGACAGCATTTTTCTCAAGCCTCTCATCCCGCTGCCCTGAAAGGCTCAACGGACTTATTGCCATTAACATTATCCCTACGGATAATAACTTGTATAATCGGGCTTCCATCTGCATATTTGTTTTGCTGAAAGTAAGAAATATAAACCAAAAATAGAAAGTTTTTTAAAACTTGTCATACATCTGACAAAAAACTACTTTCGTAAGTAATTATTATTTATTTTTGTTATTGATAAAATTGTCGATAAAGGTCCTTATTTCTACAAATAGCTGTTATAATTCTAATATTTAACATATTATAAGCTTTATAAACGCTCATGATACTTATTGCTGACAGCGGTTCAACAAAAACTGAATGGAGAGAGCTGACCAACGGAGAAGCCGGGAAGTCATACATATCTACAGGGTTTAACCCCTTCTTCCTGAATAGTGAGGATATCGTCACCCTTCTCAGGAAGGAGATGTCAGAAGTTGAAGGCATGACGGTCAGTCATATTTTTTTCTATGGTACAGGATGCAGTAATCCCTCCAAGATTGAGATAATAAGTGTTGCCCTGAGAAGATTTTTCGGGACTGCCGAACTGTTTGTAGGGAGTGATCTCCTGGGTGCTGCCAGATCACTTTGCCAGAATGAGGCCGGGATAGCATGCATAATAGGCACAGGCTCCAACTCATGCTATTACGATGGGAAAAGTATTGTCTCCAATGTGTCACCCCTCGGATATATCCTGGGAGACGAAGGAGGTGGAGCGGTAATTGGAAGAAAGCTTGTCTCGGGTGTTCTTAAGAAACAGCTGCCGGGAATTGTTATCGAGAATTTCTTCAGGGCATTTCCCTATTCTTCATCTGAAATACTTGACAATGTATATAACATGCCCTTCCCGAACAGGTTTCTGGGACAGTTTGCAAAGTTCATCGCTGACAACATCCATGTTCCTGAATTGCAGGCTATAATAACATCCAGTTTTGACGAGTTTATAATCCGCAATGTGCTTCAGTACCCTGAGGCAAAAAGATTCCCGGCACATTTCACCGGCAGCATTGCCTATCATTTCAGGCCATTTCTTGAAGAACTTCTAATAAAACACAGGCTTCAGCCCGGAATATTCTCTCTGACACCAATGGAAAATCTTGTCATGTACCACATTCACAACCAGCAGACACAAGTATGACTAAACCTTCTTCTTCCAAAACGGGAATAAGTTTCACGGAGTCTCCCTCCAACTTTGAGAACCTTGATGTAATGTCTGTTCATGAATTGCTGACAAATATAAATCATGAAGATGCCAAGGTGCACCTTGCAGTGAGGGAAGCCATTCCGCAGATTGAAAAGCTGGTTGATCATATCTTAAGGAGAATGCGGAAGGGTGGTCGTCTTTTTTATCTGGGAGCAGGTACCAGCGGCAGGCTTGGAGTGCTGGATGCTTCCGAGATACCTCCCACATTCGGGGTTCATGACAAAGTAATAGGACTTATTGCTGGCGGTGAGGTGGCCCTAAGGCGGGCTGTTGAATCTGCTGAAGATGACCCGCAAAAAGCATGGAAGGAACTGGAGATTTTCAACATCAACACAAAGGATACCGTAATAGGCATAGCTGCATCCGGCACAACACCTTATGTCATCGGTGGTATACAGACAGCGCGGGAAAAAGGAATTCTGACTGGATGTATAACTTGCAACCCCCGCAGTAATATTGTCAAAGTGACGGAATTCCCGATTGAGGTGGTGGTGGGTCCTGAGTTTGTTACAGGAAGTACAAGGCTGAAAGCCGGAACGGCCCAGAAGATGATCCTCAACATGATCACCACCACCCTTATGATCAAGCTGGAAAGAGTCAAGGGCAACAGGATGGTCAATATGCAGCTCTCCAATAAGAAACTTATCGAACGCGGAACGCGAATGATCGTGGAAGAGTTGAAAATACAGAGTGATGCAGCACGGATTCTACTCCTGCAGCATGGTTCTGTCAAGAAAGCCCTTGAGGTTTACAGGGAAAACTACAAGTAAGTATATGGAAGACATATTCAGCAAAATCGGTACCGGACTCACCCTGAGCCAGAAGATCGAGAGGAAAATCGAGGAAGCTATAAGGCAGAAAAAGCTTCTTCCCGGAGCCAAGCTGCCAACCGAAAAAGAGCTGTGTGCTCAGTTTGCCGTCAGCCGCACAGCACTGAGAGAAGCCCTGCGTCGTCTCAGTGCACGTGGCCTCATTGATATTAAGAAAGGCAGCGGTATGTATATTACCGAACTGAAGATAGAAGACGCGATAAACTCACTGCACCTCTTTTACGATCTTAGATTCAATTCGGACCTTATCCTTCAGATTATTGAGGTAAGATGGCTCTTTGAGCCGGAAATAGCACGACTCGCCGCGCGCAACAGAACTGAAGAAGACATAAAGATCCTTCAGAAGAACCAGAGCGAACTGGAAAAATGCAATCCCGACAACACTCAGCTCGAGGTTGACCTGATAAACAGATTCCATATGAACCTCTCCAAATCAACAGGAAACCCCATAGTCATAATCAGCCTTGAACCCGTTTATTCACTGCTGCCCCGCATGCGGAACCTTATCTACGGTAATATTGAGGGAGAAAAAGAATACACTCTCAAATACCAGAAGGAACTCATCAAGGCCCTTAAGGAAAAGGACAGCCAAAAGGCGTATGAGATATCATTAGCCCTTCTTGAACGCAATAAGGAGATCTATAACAAGTATTTCAAGGCTACCTGATCTGTCACACTCCATTAGCTGCTGCAATGCAAAGGATAATCCTTACGGCTGCTTTATGCATGATCGGCTTTCTGTCAGTTCAGGCACAGGACAATGATACAATGCCTGTTGGCATACACCAGGAACAGAGTGAGTATTATTCACGTATCATTGATCCGGAGCAATTTGATGATGCCATCATTACTGCCACTCCCACACGTCTTAAGAGTGCCCTTGCCAGCTCCCTGACACATAAGGTTTATGGCTGGCACCCCTACTGGGCCTCAGCATCAGCCTATCTCTCATATGATTACAGCGCTCTTACCCACATCGCATATTTCAGTTATGAGGTCGACA
>DATKUS010000001.1:0-11623 GCA_035530535.1 Bacteroidales bacterium | reverse complement strand
GGAAATTCTTTTCAATGGTCTTTAGTTCACTGAGCAGGATATCAAACTCAAAATCAGATATTACAGGCTGATTAAGGACATAATACCTGTGGTTATGATCATCAATTTCTCTCCTGAGCTCTTCAGCCCTTTTTCTCGCTTCAGCAGGTTTCATGTTCCGTAAGTAATATAATGATAATTTGTCATGACCACCTTCCGGGAATGGCAGTCCCGCAACTGCATTTGCCGTCTGAAGTAATTTTATTCAATATCACTCTGAATCCGGTTCTTTCCACCACTTTCTGTTGGCATGACGGACACACTGTGTCGTCCGTTCCTGATCCGGGGACATTCCCTACATAGACATAACGAAGACCGGCCTCACGGGCAATGCCGGCAGCAGTATTCAGAATTGCCAGTGGAGTGGGGGGCAGATGTTCAAGCTTGTATGAAGGCTGGAACCTGGTGAAGTGAATGGGTGTGTCGGCAAATCCATTGGAGAACAGCCATTTGCACATCAGCCTGATTTCGTCAGGGCTGTCATTGTACCCCGGTATGATGAGGTTTGTTATCTCCAGCCATACACCTTCATCCCTGTATATCTTCAGGGCATCAAGAACCGGCTGAAGTTTACCTCCGTTAAGCTTCAGGTAGGTGGCATCGCTGAATGATTTAAGATCGATATTGGCCCCGTCGATGTACCGGCACAGCTCCTTCAGTGGCGCAGGATTAATATAACCATTTGATACCATAATGTTCTTTATTCCTTCTTTTCTGGCGATCTTTGATGTCTCATACACATATTCATAGAAGGTTACAGGCTCAGAATAGGTGTAAGCAATAGACTTGCAGTTATTTGCCTTTGCGCTTGCCACTACCTCCTCCGGCGGCAGATTAAAGTTCTTGGTCTTATCGGGAGAAGTCTGGGAAATGGTCCAGTTCTGGCAGTTAAGACATGCAAAGTTGCATCCTGCCGTTGCGATTGAAAATGCTGCCGAACCCGGAAGAAAATGATAGAGAGGTTTCTTTTCCACAGGATCAACATTTACTGCACACGGATTGCCGTAGGCCATTGTATAAAGCTTTGATTTTCTGACAACCCTGTTGTGACAGTCGCTTACCTCTCCCTCTTTAAGCGTACATTCATTAGGACAGATACGGCAAACAGTGCCGCGCGCACTTTCCTCCTGATACATCGCAAGCCTCTCCGGGGGAACCGTTCCGGTGGCATTCACCGACAGAGGAGCAAGAATGCTTCCTGCAACAACCAGTGATCCCTGTTGAGCGAAAACTCTGCGTGTAATCTTTCTGTTCTTGATAATGAGAGGCATACGCTATTGATCTGCTGAGTATAAAGCTAATGTTTAAAGATAACCGATACAAGAGCCACAGCTATTAAAATGAAAATGGCCAGCATAAATGAGGCATTCATTATTCCCATAAGAGGAACAACCAGGGTGGAGACAACCATGTATCCGAGTGCAGCACCGGCAAGATCAGATGCATATATCCTGCCTGTAAAGTCATCCGAAAGTCCCGATGTCAATGCCCTGTAAATGCTCCCGGTAAGAAAGCCTGCAACTAACAGGGCCGGAAAAACGATAAGCAGGAGTAATACAGGTTTTGCTGTTGTCAGTCCTGCTGCTGCCATGCCTGTTAAAACAAATAATGATGCCAGTACCACCGGAATGATAACAAGAGGATGCTTCAGCCGCAATAAGTTGGATGAGGCCCCAGAAGCCAGTCCTGCCATAATCAATGACAATACCAGCGCTGTCAGGATATACATATTGCCTATGGCTGCCTGTAAAAGGAAGACTGTTATCATTCCGTACCCGGCCACACCGGCAGAAGCGGCAAACATAACAAAACCTTTACGGCGAATGAAGAGGAAAGGCAATATTATGAACAGGATAATAATTACATTGACCTGTCCGCTTGTCCCCCTCTGTTCAAGTGACATTGAATTGCTGAACCACGCCGATAAAGGCTTCGTCAGGGAGTTCAGCCCCGCAGCAGTGTCAACCTGCGAAATTATAAGATCACCCCTGGCCCTGATATCGGCATCATCCAGGTAATCACTGTTAACATAAATATTCTCAAGACCCCTTTTTGCTGCAAGTGCAGATATCCCGGCAGACAGGGAATCGTCTGAAGCCAGCACGTAAAGAAGTGATCCCGGAACTGCGATTACATTGTCAAACACTGCCCTGAGGCTGTTATAAACGGGAGAGAAGCTTCTCCGGTAACTTTCCGGAGAATAATTGTAATACGGCATCGGAGTGCACATGAAAATCCCTCCTTCAGTGAGATGATTCTTTATGGTCGTGAAATATTCCTTCGTGAAATACCTGTTTGCTGCAAGTGTCGAAGCTGGAGGGATTAGCTGGATGACAGCATCAAATGACGTTTCATTATTTTTCAGATATCTCAGCGGGTCACTCTTAACCACCCTTACCTCCATGTTGTTTACGAGAGTGTCAGTGGCCATCTCTGCAGCAATGATCCCCGGATCATGTTCAATGTAAATGACCTCCTTTATTTTATATTTAGCCAGCTGAAGAAGGTGTTTTTGCAGACCGCCTGATATTAAAAAAACTCTTTCATATTCATCTCTTTGCAGGAGCGGATAGTGAATATTTTCCTCCTCCCTTGCAATATCGCCTGAGAAGAACAGCGGTCTGTGATCATAGTATACTGCCGTTTCTCCGCCGTAGCTGCCGGTTGCAATGTTCCCGTACGGAGTGTCAGTGCTGGATGTCACCCTGACACTGCCGAGGAGCAGGCTGCGCACAAAAGGGTCAGGTTTGAAAATGATAATCAGGGCGGAAACTGTGATTATGGAAACCCATGCGCTGATCCGCAATGCCCGGGAGTGATAAAAAATCATCACTGTCAGGAAAGCCGTCCCAGCCAGCACCAGAATATACAGCTGGTAGTTCCCGATATACATAAGAAATGCCATGGTTGTCAGCACGCCGGCGGCAACGGATCCAAGAGTCTCAAGGCCAAAGCTGTTGCCTGCAATGAAACCACCGGATCTCTTTCTAATGGCTGTCAGCCGGATAAACACAAATGATGAAATGAATGATGCCGGTGCAATGCTTACGGCAATGACCAAAAGAGATTTGAACAGTGACGGTAATTCTCCCGGGTGTAAAATGATTTTGTTCATCAGAAGAAAAAGCAGGAGCGAGATCCAGGGGGCTGATGCCATTATCCACATCATCTTTTTTAATCCTATAAAGCGTGACTTCCCGCCCGCCACGGCACCGAGGGATGATATGATTAGCCAGAGCCAGAGAAAAAATCCTGCGGAAGCCTCTGTGCCGCCGCCCAATATCACTGCTTCGCGCAGCAGTATGAACTGGACCGATGAGCTGACAAACCCTGTAATAAGGAGCAGAATTCGGGAGACAGAGGCTCCTGGTTCATTTTCACTTCCTGCAGCACTATCCGCCATATAGGATTTTTGAACCTCCCTTCCGGAATAATATCGCAAATGCCATGTCAGATGGATAAGTGCTGCGCATGCCATTCCTATTCCAAACTCAACGTGGAGATGCAGCAACTCTTTTACCAGTGGCAGGTCCCATCTGTAATTTACCTGTAGAGCCATGAAAATACCGAGGAGGGCTGTCAGAAGAAAGGTGATCAGCAAAACCCAGTTCCACAGCCGGCGGTGAAACTGCCTGCTTAGCAGTCCCGAAGTTGAAAGATAGAGGCTCAGGAGATAGAGAACCAGCGCAGTAAGCCCGATAGGCCCGACATGATACATGGTCTCACCGGTTATTCGCTGAAGACAAGTGCTTCATAGATAAAAATCTCGGCATTTTTCCAGCCATCCCAGCCAATTCCCGCCTTATCGCGGGCGCAGTAACCAAGAAATTCGGTAACGCTCCAGCCTCTTTCTGAAGCCACCTGCGGCAGCAGTGTGCCTGACATCATACCTTTTTTAATATATATGCCGTGCTTACCAATGACGATCTCACTTATGTCACTGATCTTCTTCATGGGTCCCAGGACGGATATTTCAAGCTCTGTCTCAGGATATTCCTTTGCAGTGAGGTCCGTGAACCTGGGGTCCCCGAAGGCTGCTTCCTTTGCCATCTCTTCCACAACCTGGTATAAAGGGTCAGGAGAGGTGAAACGGCCGATACAACCCCTGAGGTTGCCGTTAATGGTGATTGTAACAAAGGCTCCCAGAGGCTTCCTGAGAGTGGCTGTAAGCTTTGAAGCATCCACAACACGGGGTTTGGTTCCGTTTACTCCGGCTTTTATCGTCTCCCTTGCTATTCCCAGCAGGGTCTTCTTTTCTTCTAAAGACAATTCAAAAATTGTCTGGTTTTCTGACCGAACGGTTACATCTCCAGCTTTCTCTTCTACAATGATGGCATTGTAGCCAACAACCTGCTGCTTGTCTCCGTAGGGGGAATCGCCTGAATTGGTATACTCAACATTCCTGTAATGCAGACTTTCGTCACCGGCAGTGAGGTACATCAGCACCATTCCCGCCGTCCACCCGCACATAGCGGTTGCCAGTCCCTTAATACCAGAATCTTCAGAGCTCTTCACCGCCTTCATCAGGGCATCAGGGTCTCCGCTGACTATTGAATTACTTGTCTGCCGGTCGATTTTTACGGCATCGCTGTATGAAGGATAATGAGAAAAATCGCTGCTTATGACAAAGAGATTCTTCTTATTGAAATATGGTTTCAGTGACGACGCCAGGGAAATGAGGATATCCCTGTTCCTGGTACCTATCAGGATTGGAATGACTGAGGGTGTCTTTTTCAGATGGTATTGTATGAATGGAAGCTCCACCTCGAGTGAATGTTCAGTCTTGTGGGCGTCATCCTTTGTGAAGAACATGTTGCTTTCGTTTATCAGTTTTTCACCTGCTGTCCTGTTAACGGCAACCGTCCCCAGGGGGGTGATCATATCTCCGGATGTAAAAACAGCCGCCCCCTCGAAGGCAAACCTGTGGCTGGCCCCGATAAGAAATATGTTGTCATACTCTGCATCAGACGGTATTGCTGCAAATGCGGCAGCGGCTGTATGACCGGAAAACACATATCCGGCATGAGGAACAATGATTGCTCTTACTCTTGTCCCTGCTGAAGGTCCTTTACATGTGCTGAAAAACTCCTGAAGGTCACTCCTCAGCATTTCGCTTCCTGAGGGATAAAAACTACCGGCGACAGCAGGTTGCCTGTCATTCCCGGCTCTCTGTCCGTTGATACTCATGAGCGGAAGAATTAATGCAATTATGATGACAATAACCGTTTTCATGAAAACAGTCCTTTACAACATAGCAAAGTTAAGTCAAAAAAGTGGAAAAGTAAGGCTGGAAACAGGAAGATCAGATAAGGACTATATTTTCCTTTAGTGTATTGCCGTCATCATCTATTCCGTAAAGCCTGATGCCTACGCTGCATGTTGCATTGGCGGCTATGTCAAGGATAGGAGAGACAGCTTCCCTGACATCTTCCTCACCCATAGAGTCATACTCTTCAATATCAAAATAGAGATGTATGAACAGGATATGTTCACTTCTTTTAATCTTGCATAAGACCTTTAGGATTTTAGCCATCCACAACGCTGAAGAAGTATTAAAGTAATCAACGTTGTATTTAAGGTTTGTGTTTTCTGCAGGGTTCTTTGTATATTCTCCTGCCCACCTATGAATAGGCTCAAAAAAGGAGGTGGCATTTTCAGGCAGAGACTTGCCTTTAAAGCTCAGTATTCCGGTTGATGCTACCAAATCAACCTGCGGCGTTTTAATGGTCGCCTGAATCCTGATATCTTCTAGCTTTACCATGATTTAACAATTCTTTCCCTGATTGCTTTATGATATTCCGATGAAATATAAAGGTAATCCATTATTTATTGTGATTCTTTAGCCTTCGTCAAAAAAAAAGCTATTATTATCAACTTTTTTTACTGTTTCGTCCCATCGTAGACTCATAAATTCATTGCATGTATAAGTAACTAAATATTATCTTTGCAGCCGAAATAAATTGAAATGGAATACCTGCTCAGAAAGGGAATTAAAGAGGCGCTGAAAACCCTCTACAAATCGGATGTTCCGGATGAGTCCATCCAGTTGCAGAAGACCAGGAAAGAGTTTTCCGGCGATATAACGCTCGTTGTGTTTCCCCTGCTGAAAATTTCCCGCAGCTCTCCCGAGCAGACAGCGAATGATCTTGGTGAGTTTCTTCTCCGTAGCCAGAATACAGTCAGCAGTTTCAATGTCATAAAAGGATTTCTGAATATTACTCTTGCCCCGTCAGCATGGACAGCAAAACTTAAAACAATATGCGAGGCAGAAAATTACGGTTTCACTGAACCGGGTAAAGACGCTGAAGTGATTGTAATTGAATATTCATCGCCCAATACAAACAAACCGCTTCATCTGGGCCATATCCGCAATAACCTTCTCGGCTTTTCACTCTCAAGGCTGACATACGCAGCAGGGAAGAAGGTAATAAGAACAAATATTGTGAATGACAGGGGCATTCATATCTGCAAATCGATGGTTGCCTGGAAGCTTTTCAGCGATGGAGAGACCCCGGAGAAGAGCGGAAAAAAGGGGGATCACCTTGTTGGTGAGTACTATGTCCTCTTTGACCGTAAATACAAGGAGCAGATGGCTGCCATGGAGGAGGCAGGATCGACACCCGAGGAAGCCAGAGATAACGCCGGACTGATGCTGGCAGCACGTGAGATGCTTATTAAATGGGAGGCAGGCGACGCCGAAACAATGAGCCTCTGGAAGATGATGAACTCTTGGGTCTATGCCGGCTTCGATGTAACATACAAGGCACTGGGGGTTGAGTTTGACAGGATCTATTACGAATCTGATACATATAAAACGGGAAAGCAGCTGGTGCTGGATGCACTCTCCTCAGATCTCCTCTTCAGAAAAGATGACGGTTCGGTATGGGTGGATCTTGCCACTGATAATCTTGACCAGAAGCTCCTCCTCAGATCTGACGGCACCGCTGTCTACATGACACAGGATCTTGGAACGGCGGTCATTAGATACAATGACTACAAATTTGACCGGCATATATATGTGGTCGGTAATGAACAAAATTATCATTTCCAGGTACTTGCACTTGTGCTTCTGAAAATGGGTTACCCATGGGCACACGGATTACATCATTTTTCCTATGGAATGGTTGAACTGCCGGAAGGAAAAATGAAATCCAGGGAAGGAAAGGTTGTGGATGCCGATGACCTTATTACCGAGATGACTGACACTGCAAGGACAATGTCGCAGGAGCTTGGTAAGCTCGGAGGATTCACAGTTACAGAAAAAGAAGATATCTTCAGAAAGATCGGCCTGGCAGCATTGAAATACTTTATTCTTAAGGTCGACCCTAAAAAGAATATGACCTTTAACCCGGCTGAATCAATAGATTTTAACGGCAATACCGGTCCTTTCATTCAATATACTTATGCCAGGATAAAATCAGTCCTCAAAAAAGGAGAGGATACCGGGATTATTGCCGGAGAACCGGCATTTGATAATATAGTGCCAGACCAGAAGGAAATCAATGTGATAAAGCTTCTGAATGAGTTTCCGTCTGTTGTTTCGGAGGCTGCTGAAGGACTAAGCCCGGCTCTTGTGGCCAACTACTGCTATGACCTGGCAAGGGAATTCAACCAGTTTTACCATGACCTGCCGATACTTGGGGAAGAGAAGAAGGAGCTTCGTGATTTCAGGCTTAAACTGACTGAAATGACAGGCAAAATAATTGAAAAAGGACTATGGCTTCTTGGCATTGAAGCTCCGGACCGAATGTAAATTCAGGATAAAGAAACAGATATGTTTGAAAACCTTAGCGAAAGACTTGAGCGCTCCTTCAAGATATTGAAGGGTGAAGGAGTGATATCAGAGATAAATGTGTCAGAGACACTCAAAGAAGTGCGCAGAGCTCTTCTTGACGCCGACGTAAACTTTAAGATTGCAAAACAGTTTACTGACACCGTCAAGCAGAAGGCAATGGGGCAAAACGTGCTGAAATCTGTCAAGCCCTCGCAGATGATGATCAAGATCGTTCATGACGAGCTTGCTGAGCTCATGGGAGGTGAGAAGACGGATATCAACATTAAAACGAACCCCTCCATTATACTTATTTCAGGTCTTCAGGGGAGCGGCAAGACGACTTTCAGCGGCAAGCTGGCAAAATATCTTAAAAGCAAAAGAGGTAAGAATCCGCTTCTGGTGGCAGGAGACGTCTACAGACCTGCAGCCATTGAGCAGCTTAAGGTGCTGGGTACACAGATCGAAGTGCCGGTTTATACAGAGGATGGAAACCTCAACCCTGTTGAGATTGCCCGCAATGCAATAAAGGAAGCAAAAAAGAACGGGTATGACCTGGTAATAATTGATACCGCAGGACGCCTTGCTGTGGACGAGGAGATGATGAATGAGATAGCAGCCGTCAAGAAGGCTGTCAATCCTCAGGAGACATTGTTTGTGGTTGATTCAATGACAGGACAGGACGCTGTGAATTCAGCTTTCGAATTCAATCAAAAGATTGACTTTGACGGGGTTGTCCTGACAAAACTCGACGGCGATACACGAGGCGGAGCTGCCCTCTCAATAAGATCAGTGGTCAATAAGCCCATTAAATTCATCAGTGCTGGTGAAAAAATGGAAGCCATTGACATTTTTTACCCTGACAGGATGGCTGACAGGATACTTGGCATGGGCGATATCGTTACCCTGGTTGAAAAAGCGCAGGAACAGTATGATGAGGATGAAGCCAGGAAGCTGCAGAAGAGAATTGCTAAGGATCAGTTCGACTTTAACGACTTCATCTCACAGATACACCAGATCAAGAAGATGGGTAATATGAAAGACCTTATGGGGATGATCCCCGGGGTTGGCAAAGCCATCAAAAATCTGGATATTGACGATAATGCATTCAAAGGCATTGAGGCTATTATTTTCAGCATGACACCCGCCGAAAGGGCAAACCCTCTGTTGATGAACGGAAATCGTAGAAAACGTATTGCTGATGGCAGCGGGACTACGGTTGCCGATGTTAACAGGCTGTTGAAACAGTTTGATGAAACCAGGAAAATAATGAAAATGGTTGCTAAAGGCGGAGATCTTTCTAAATTAGTGCCAAGAAAAAGATGATATGTATCAGCTTATTGATGGTAAAAAGACTGCAGCAGAGATAAAACAGGAAATCGCCGCTGAAGTTAATGAAATGAAGCGTAGAGGGGCGCGTGTGCCTCACCTTGCTGCCGTCCTTGTGGGTCATGACGGAGGCAGCGAAACTTATGTTGCAAACAAGGTCAGAGCATGCGCTGAGATTGGATTTGACTCGACTCTCATTCGCATGGATGCCTCCGCAACTGAAAATCAGCTTCTTGCAAAGGTGGAAGAACTTAACATGAACCCTGAGATTGACGGTTTTATTGTTCAGCTTCCTCTTCCTGATCATATTTCGGAAAGCAAGATCATTGAGGCAGTTTCACCATCCAAAGATGTGGATGGATTTCACCCGGTAAACCTTGGCAGGATGATGGCCGGACTTCCTTCATTCATCTCGGCAACACCCTACGGCATTGTTGAACTGCTGAAGAGGTACCATATTCCTCTCAGAGGTGCAGACTGCGTGGTGGTTGGGAGAAGTAACATAGTGGGAAGGCCTGTGAGCATCCTGCTGTCACAGAAAGGCATTGACGCCACAGTGACCGTTGTTCACAGCCGCACGAAAAATCTCCCTGAAATACTCAGAAGAGCTGATATTATCATTGCAGCCCTAGGGTCTCCCGGATTCATCAAAGGAGATATGGTAAGTGAGGGTGTAGTAGTCATTGATGTAGGAACCACCAGGGTGGATGCTCCTGATACAAAAGCCGGATGGCGGTTAAAGGGTGATGTAGACTTTGATACGGTGGCTCCAAAATGCTCTTACATAACCCCTGTGCCGGGGGGAGTGGGCCCCATGACAATTGTGTCATTGCTGCAGAACACACTGAAAGCCTGTAACCGCTGAAGCCCGGGATCTTATTTAAACGTTACTCCCGTAAAATAAAGGTCATAACCGCCTTTTCCGCCCGGCCTGTCAGATGAGAAGACCATAAACGGACTTTCGAACTGGAGATCGGAGCAGATAACAGGACGGTATTCATTGGAGGCACTGTTGATATCAGGCCCCATATTCACCGGCGAGCTCCATTTACCTCCCCTGAAAACCGAATAATAGATATCAAAACCCCCAATGCCACCCGGCATATCGGATACAAACACCAGGTATCTGCCTGAAACAAACGGACATTTCTCATTAAACGGTGTGCTGAGACTGTCAACAGCAACAGCTATTGCATATGGGCTGAGGAACCATTCACTTACACTTTTTCCTGCAGGCCGGTTCAACTGGTAAATATCAAAGTTTCCACCCCTGTCTGAACAGAAGTATGCGGTATCAAACCTGGCATCAAGTGACAGATATGCATCTTCTGACGGCGAATTGAAAAGAATGGCTGGCGTCGGGTCAGGAATGGCAGGAACGGAGGAAAACGACGGGGTGAATTTTGAGAAGACAATATCGAGACCGTTGCCGGCAACCTCAGTGGCGGTAGCCATATACTCAAGGCCGTCACCGGAGTTAAAGAACCTGAAAGGTCCGAAGTCATTGCCCGGGGTATTGAATTTTACAGTCAGTGCTGAGAGAAATGCATCCTGGAAGATCTCACTGTTAAGCTGGAAAAAACCTGATGTCTGGCCAAAATGATATCCTATTTGCCCGTAAAC
The DNA here is from genome assembly GCA_035530535.1 of Bacteroidales bacterium. Taxonomy (GTDB): domain Bacteria; phylum Bacteroidota; class Bacteroidia; order Bacteroidales; family VadinHA17; genus SR-FBR-E99. The sequence goes on along the minus strand of DATKUS010000001.1, from coordinate 861 downwards.
AAGATTGAACTTGCCTCCGGAAGACTCACGGTTGGAAGAGAATACGATGGGGAGGGAACCTGTAATAATGCCATATTCCCTGAGATCAGAATTGTAATCGTCATACTGGGAGTTTAACCCTTCAAGTGCCACAGGAGAATCAGGAAAGATCCCCATACGATAATTCAGCGCTGGCGGATCTTCTTTGCATCCTGAAAGTATGGAAATGGCAATGGCAGCCAGTACCGCGTGTAAAGAACTTTTAGGACTCATGATATCTTCTTTTTGTATTGCCTCAGATCAAAGATATTAATTATCAGTGCATGAACAAAAAAACCGGGCAAAGGGCCCGGTTTCAGAAGGTAGAATTTAGGTTAATTCTAGGGTAATATAAGGTTTGAGGGTAAAATCAGTTTTTGAATTCAATTATAAGATGAAAAGGAAGCCTATAAGGTTGCGTCATCTGAAAATAAATTTTCAACAGACTGTCTGTCATGTTTATAAAAATTGATGCCTGTTGATAATTGCGCACGCTGAAACTATCAGGTGTGACAATATATATTACATTTGCACAATATTTGGCGGGAAATGGAAGAAGAAAGGTACGGCTTTGTACATGACAGTGAGGTGGAAGAGGTGATCCTTCGGTTCGAGAAGATGCGGAAGAATAAAGAGTCATGCTACTTCGATGTAATTGAATTTGAGGCGATAATCGACTATTATCTGGAAGATAATAACCCGATGAATGCTTATGAGGCGATGTCCTTTGCCTGTGAGCTGCACCCTCATTCGGTCCCTATTCAGATACGCAAGGCAAGAGTTTTTCTCGAAAAGGGCAGGGCTCTAGAGGCCCTCACTATCGTTAGGCGTGTTGAAAACATT